>CAXGMX010000285.1:0-1513 GCA_964010955.1 uncultured bacterium | reverse complement strand
ATTCTTCTAATTGTGTCTTTCCCGTTGTTGGACTCTTCCTCGTCGTCTCTGTCAAGTGGTGCATCAATTGAAGATTCTTTTCCTCTATCTTTGGCTATAGCTGTTCTTACTCTCTCCTTCACATACTTCCAGAGATAACCCTTAAAAGACATCCCCCTCTCAGGATGCCAGTTATAACGAAATGCCAGAAAAAGCTTCATTAATTCCCCGATCCAGATATTCCTTAGAATATTTATATGATATGGAGCGCAGCATGCGCTTTATGGTGTCTTTTATTTCGTCATAAAATCTTCTTGCAGCATCTTCCGCTTCCGGTCCGCCTTCTTTGATAATCCTTTGTAGTTCTATGAGTTCGTCATTATCCATATTTGAACGGACGTTACTTACGCTTTGTGAAAGGGACGAACACCAGTGGTTTCAATATATATCATTAAGAGTATGCCTTCTGGTGCAGGAAAAACAAACTTTTTCAAAGTGCCAAATATAAGTCTACTATCTCATAAATATATATGAAACATTCAGCTATGGTCAGGAGAGGGATAATTCACAAATGTTAAGTCGATCTGTTTGCCAAAGATAAGAAATTAGCTCAGTTTTGGCAAGTATTAAATCCTGTAATACAAGTAAAGAATAATTTCTGCACCATCTCATGATTTGAGCCTGATATATTATAGAACTAATGGAGCTGAAAAACGAGCCACAAAGCAATTAAATTTTTTTTGCACCAGAAGCTAAACATCATTTGATTAGTAGATAAGTGGCAGGGGAAGACACCGCCACCAGGGTTGCACAAAGGGCAGGCGTGATTGTCTTTTATCGCACGTTATTATTGTTAATTTTTTAGAATTGGAGGTGAAGCATGTATAAGCAGATATTGGTGATTCTTATTTTTGGGTGTGTTGTTACTGCCGGCTGTAATTCCACAAGGATGTTCAGCCGTGGTGACAAGTCTATGCAGAATGGAAGGTATGAAGAAGCCATTACCTATTATGATAAGGGTCTGAATCGTTCAGATAATTATGAGGCTTCTTTAAATAAAGGCATAGCTCAGTGGAAAGTCAGGGAATATTCAAACGCTGAAAATTCTTTTGCCGATGCCATAAAAGCCAGTCCGGAAAATGCATCACTGGCATATTACTATAGAGCAGAACTGGAATTTAAGACCGGCAACATTGAGGATGCACATAAAGACGTGAACAAAGCTCTCAACCAGGACCCTTTAAATGTTCAGGCACTTAACCTGAGAGGCAGGATTCACACCTTGCAAGGCAGATACGCAGCGGCAATCGAAGACTTAAGCGCAGCAATTACCATTGAAGGTGAAAGCCGTATATCAGGGTACTTGTATCATAACAGGGCAATAGCATATATAGGGAAGGATGACTTTAAATCCGCCAGGGATGATTGCGAGCTGTTTATCAGGTTCTTAAGAAGAACAATCTTCCTGTTACGGTTGAGGATAATTACCTGCTTGGAGCTCTTCAGTACGCTGTAGATGATGAGGATGGAGCTC
>CAXGMX010000284.1:0-1553 GCA_964010955.1 uncultured bacterium | reverse complement strand
CAACAATAATCCGGTACTAATTCTATTTCCCTCCGTACCTCTTTGTTAAGAAGCACACATACTTTGATCGACAAGGGTTATGCCCCCTAATTACCTGTACAATCCTGGAAAGAGTTTTACCGGTATCCATTATGTCATCAACAATCAGGACATGCTCGTCCATTAAATTCAGACTGATATTATTAATTATATCTGTTTCTGGCTTTGAAATGGCAGAAGCCCCGATATAAGTATTAGCCCTGATAGTATCAATCTTGACAGGAAACGGAATGTGACGAATCAGGTCTGAAAGGAATATGAGACTGCCGTTAAGTACACCAATTATGGTCAGTTCTTTATGCTCGTAGTCTGCAGTAAGCCTTTGTGCCAGTTCGCTGACTTTGTGCTTGATTTCATCTTCAGTTATTAAGACTTCTCCAATACCATTATTCATGGCATTTTCCGTAAAGGCAGTTTCGAACCTTCCCTACTCCGGTTTTTCTTCTTTGCAAGACTTATATTGGTTTCAATGTTTTGTGTAAGGGTGATCATTGCCTTTTTTGAAAACATTCGACCCATGGTCTGTTCTTAACGATTAATTTCCTCATACTCCTCATAGAGAGCGTCTTCTTCGTTCCTTATTCTAGTGCTGAGAATGACGGAAAGGCTTTCAAAATTTACCGAAAAGTTCTCGTCTATTTCTCCTCCGGAATATTTATCAAAGAATTCTTGCACAACACTTGAAACCGTCTCCATATCCAGTGCGAATAAATCCAATGTGTTCCTAAGCCTCTCATTATCTTCCGCTTCTTTTCTGAGAGCCGGATAAAGCTTCTCGTCCTCCTTTTTAAGATGTGCAAGCAAATGTCTTTTATGGATATGAGTTTGGCCTGCCCTTCCTTAGAAAGAATGCCGAGTTCTTTAGCTTCATTGAGTATGGCCATGATTTCCGCATGATCTCTTTTAAACTCTTCAATCAGTTCTGACATTTTCTTCTCCTCTCCCTACGGGTTACCCGTCTCCGCCAGAACAGCCTTGTCGGGCTGGCGAACGGCATATCCGCCCGCCCGTACCGGATCGGACAGTGGCGGGCTAGTGATTGCGTCTGATATCATAGGGTTTGATTAATGCCGAGTCAATTCCTAATTGGTTGATTGCATGTAAAGATTTAGTAAAGGCGATAGTCGTCGCCCCTTTTAAATTATACAATTTATTTCTTAGCTAATACATTAATCCTTCTAAATGTTTCAAAACATCGCCCGTTTTCTTGTAAAGTTTCTTTGATCATTTGTTCTATCACAATCTCTCTAAATAATCTTTTTTGTCTTCTGGAACATTTTCCAGGAAAGGAACAATGTTTGGTTGGTCGACCCACTTTATCACAGCTTCTCTATCAGGAAAAAACCTGTCTGCGTTTTTCTTCCCAGACATTCAATTCAGAAAATGCAAAATCATTCAGGATATTTTCATATTCATCAAGTGATGGCGTATACCAAGGCCATTGAAATTCAGAAAAATATTTTCTATATTTTTCAAATAGAATGATCTCTTTTATTACTTTGAAAAAATGTGAG
>CAXGMX010000283.1:0-1620 GCA_964010955.1 uncultured bacterium | reverse complement strand
CGGTGACACATCGTCCACCCTCAGTAAGGCTATTTCTACCCTCTCGGAAGTACAAACAGGTCCGGGGTTTAATAGAATCATCTTTTCAATTCACATATTCCTCCCGTTATCGATAGCAGACATAAACCTCTCTTTGATTTCTTTGGGGCCTATGGGTTACCCTGCCGATCTCTTTTTGTTCTTCTTTATCAGATATTTTTACGAGAAGGAATGAAGGGCCGTCATTTTCAAGAATATGTGCTACCTCTCTTCTCAGTTCATCATCAGTTGTCACCTTTTTAATATAAGCATACTTGGCCGACTTTGCAATATCTTCAAGTTCGATTACGTTAGAGATAGTCGGTTGATTTCCTGTTGATGCGTAAACTTCATTATCCAGTACAATATGCAAAAGATTTTTGGGTTGGAGAGAACCTATCATCGGTAAAGAGCCAAGATTCATCAGCAGATTTCCGTCGCCATCCAATATTATTACTTTTCTTGATGGTTTGCTTAATGCCACCCCCAGGCCGATTGATGAGGCCAGTCCCATTGATCCTATCATGTAAAAGTTTTCAGTCCTGTCTCTTATCGTAAAGGCTTCTCTGCTTATCAAGCCATTAGCACAGACAACCAACTGACCTTTCAGTAATTCCATTATTGTTGTTATTGCTTCTCTATAATTCAATCAATTATTCCTTCTTTAAGAAAAAGGGCCAGAGGCTCGTTTTTTTCAGTGATCAATTTATATGACATATTTATGAGAACTTTGATATTGTCCGGGTTAAAGGTGTGGTGTGGAATGCCGACAGTATCGAGAAGTTTCTCACATATCCTGCCCATCACCAGGTGTTCGGGTGCATCTTTATTCCCAAAGCCCCGCCATGTTACTATTAATAAGCAGGGAAGCTTGTAAATGAGGCTGAGAGAGGTAAGAGCGTTCAGGCATTGTCCCAGTCCGGAATTTTGCATTAATACTACGGGTATCTTCCCCGCCATAAATGCTCCGCTTGCAACACCAACCGCAGCGTCTTCTCTTACGGCAGGTATATATGTAATATCCGGTCTCTCTGTAAGGGTTGTAATCAGATTACCAATAATAGTACATGGAACACCTGTGAAGAAATCGTAACCGCTGTTTATTAATTCCTGTGCAAAGTCTTCTGATTTAAGCATTTAGAATATTATGAAATTTTATATTTCTGTTTTGCAGAGTTTACCATAAATAAATCTACAAAACAGTTTTTTTCTTATAACTGTAGATAAAATTACATGATCCAAAAAACAAGTTTACAAAGTTTTTGTAATAAGCTATAAAAAATTAAACACTTTGACCATAAATTATATGGAAAGCAGTAATTAACATGCCTTCAAAACAACCAAAACCGCTTTTCTTAAATGATACAAATTTGTGCCTTGCCACTGACCTCTATCAGTTAACTATGATCGCAGGTTATTTTGAATGTGGGAAGAATCATAAATCTACTTTTGAATTATTTGTCAGAAACTTACCTGAGAAACGCACATATCTCATTGCTGCAGGTCTGGAGCAGGCTATCTACTATCTGAGGAAACTAAGATTTACGGGCGAGTATTTGAAGTATCTAAGGGACTTCAGGTTTTCAAGGACGTGAGCAGGGG
>CAXGMX010000282.1:0-1628 GCA_964010955.1 uncultured bacterium | reverse complement strand
TAGTCCCATTCGCGTCTCATGCGCACCCGTAAATGATCCCTTAACATGTCCAAAAAGCTCACTCTCAAGAAGTGTGTCCTGAAGGGCCGCGCAGTTAACGGCAACAAATGGATGCTCGTTGCGTCTACTTTCCTGATGTATGTCTCTGGCAACAAGCTCCTTCCCAGTACCACTCTCACCCTGAATAAGTACGGCAGAATCTGTCCTAGAAACCTTTTTTTATAAGATTAAACACAGGTTGCATTTTGTCACTCTGACTTATCATGACCTTTCTCTGCTCTTTACTAGTGACCAATCTCTTTAAAGAAAGATTTTCTTTAGCAAGTTCTCTTTTTTCATAAGCCTTTTTCAAAAGAATGTCTAATTCGTTTAGCCGGCAAGGCTTTGTAATGTAATCATACGCCCCCATCTTCATTGATTCAACAGCACTATCAATAGTAGCCTGTCCGGTAAGCATTATTACCTCTATTTCCGGATCTATTTTCTTTGCTCTTTTCAGTGTTTTAAAGCCCGCCAATACCTGGCATCTTCATATCGAGTATTATTACATCAAAATTACGCTTCTTTAATTCTCCTACTGCAGTCTCACCACTATCAACACAAACTACAGAGTGCCCCTTACGGGTTAATTCCTTCTTCATGACCTTGCTGAATGTTTCGTCATCGTCCACAAAAAGAAGCTTTGTGTTTGTTCTTCATAATATACTCTCGATATTTCCACTTTTAGTGTCATTCCCACGGTCCGGAATCTGTGATTCTAGCCATTTCCAGTTTCATTAAACATAGGCATGGAAATCGTAAATTTCGTACCCTTCCCTATTCCATTACTACTGGCTAAGATCTTCCCTTTATGTTCTTCTATAATACCATACAAATTGATAACCCCAGCCGGTACCTTCCCCGGTGATTTAGTGAAAAAAATAGGTTCGAAAATCCTGTCTAAATTCTCCGGAGCAATGCCACAGCCTGTATCCTCAATAATTATTTGAACAAAGTTGTCAACTCTTATTGTAGTTATTTCAATTTTCTCTCCGCCTGCTGTTGCGTCAATCGCATTCAGGATCATATTCAGAAGAACCTGCTGGAGTTGATTGGCGTCTCCATAGGTTATAACGGGTTCGGGATCATAATTTAGTTCGATTCTCAACTTTTCTAGCTCTTTCTGTCGACATATCAACTTAACTACATTGGCTACCAAGGTATTCACATTCACCTCATCAAATACCAAAGGGGAGGGGGGTATAACCCGATAGTGTGGTACCAAGGCATTCTCATTCACCTCACTAAATACCGGTACCTGCTTTCTTGAAAAATCCAGTAATTTAGAAGTTATTGCCTTACACCTATAGGTCTCATCGTAAACTGTCTTCAGATAATCAGAAAATACCTCTTTATCATCCTTTGACTTAAAATCTACATTATCCACCCTGTCCATAAGGCCCTCTGCACAACTCGCAACAGAAGCCAGAGGGTTATTTATCTCATGCGCGATCCCTGCAGCTAGAGTCCCTATCCCTGCCAGCTTTTCTGATCTGCTCAATCGCTTTTGTGTCTTCTGAAGACTTTCGTATGTCTGTTTAATCTCCTGTGTTCTCTCCCCTACCTTCTCCTCCAGATGATCCCTCGCC
>CAXGMX010000281.1:0-1661 GCA_964010955.1 uncultured bacterium | reverse complement strand
ATGGAGAACCTTGCGGACATGCCAAATTACACTCCTGAATGATTCCAGAATATCAAGGTAGACAGGAGCTGACTTTGGCGTACAGACACCGGCAATGAGCCTGTCTTCGTGAAAGATGGCATATTCGTCTGCAAGTTCACATAATCTCTTTCCATTCCCATCCAAATTTTTAGCCAGATCGCCATTGCTTGTGCGGATACAGTCACTCACAGAATTCAACAGTACCAGTGTTTCATCAAATAATTTATATGACTCTTTTACAGATTTATCCGAAAACAAAATGTCTTCTCTTATCTTTCTCTTTGTAGCATTAAAAAGCTTATTCAATCCTTTTCCCATCCTGTCAAAATGTTCTGGAACCGGGATAAAATGTTTAATATCCTCATTAGATCTTTCTCTAAGAATGGATTTAAGTAGACCCTCAGAATCTTTATAAAGCTTTTCTTCAATCTCTTCGACTTTCCCTATAGAACTCAAATCATGTTTCCTGAATCCCTCATAAATCATTTCAAACATCTCTTTTGTATGATTAAGCATTACTAATGTATTATTCTTTATTTCATCGTGACTAACCATTCCAGCCCCCTTCCTTTTTCATTAAGACTTTATTGCTTTATCCGGCTTGATATTTATGATCACAATCACTTGACAATTAAGCATATAACTTGTGAAAAAACAATATATATTCCTAGCCATTATTTTCCAATACGGCTATGTAAGGCAGGTTTCTGTATTTATTGTCAAAATCAAGGCCGTAACCAACGACAAACTTGTTCTCAATCTCAAAACAGCAATAATCCGGTACTATTTCTGTTTCCCTCCGTGCCTCTTTATTAAGGAGCACACATACTTGTATCGACATGGGATTATGCCCCTTAATCACCTGTACAATCCTGGAAAGAGTTTTACCGGTATCCAGTATGTCATCCACAATCAGGACATGCTCATCCTTTATATTCAAACTGATATTATTGATTATATCTGTCTCTGCCTTTGAAACGGTAGAAGTCCCGATATATGTATTAGCCCTGACAGTATCAATCTTGACAGGAAAAGGAATGTGCCGGATCAGGTCTGAAAGGAATATGAGACTGCCGTTAAGTACACCAATTATGGTCAGCCCTTTATGCTCGTATTCTGCGGTAAGCCTTTGTGCCAGCTCGCTGACTTTGTGCTTAATTTCGGCTTCAGAGATTAAGACTTTTCCAATACCATCCATCACTGATCAAGGTTTGACCGAGAAGCTTCATGGCAATTTCGTTTTTGCGAGAATTGCCATAATTCACCATGTAACGATTACAAGGTATTTCTGATGCCAGAAATTCTTAGAATCCTTAATATCCACGAATGACAAACCATTCTCATAAGTTATATCGTAATGGCTCCTGTTACGATAAGGCAATATTTTCTTAATTCTTCCATCAACACTGAATTTATTAAGAATTGATCTTTCATGTGTAAATTCAGCTAAGGTAAAATCCTCTCCTAAAACATAGTTTTTACTAAACGGATTTAATGAGCGTAAAAGAGGGATACCCTTTTTAACTATAATCTTTTTACTTATCAACTCCCTGCTATTCCCAATAACATAAAAGATGCTGTTTATTTCCTGATGCAGGCTCTTGATTTCCATCTCTTTACTTGCAATCTCTTTCTCTTTA
>CAXGMX010000280.1:0-1671 GCA_964010955.1 uncultured bacterium | reverse complement strand
GGCTATGAGTGTAACTGATGAGGTCTTAGGGATTGACCGTGAAAATTCCGAAGCTTTAAATAACAAGGCAGTTGCGCTATATCTCTTTGGTTTATCTAGTAATGTTGATACGGTTGATAATGCCATAGAAATTATGAGAAAGGTTGTAGGGCTTAATCACAATTTTGGTAATCCTGTTTATAATATTGCCACTATCTGTTCAGAAAGAGGAAGAGATGCCTCAGCAAGGGATACATGGAAGGCATTCCTGAAGATAGAATCCACCGGCGACTTTGCCAATGCTGCAAGAAGAAACCTGGGTATTGAGTTAAAAGAAAATGATGTTGCCGCAAGCTTAACCGGGCCGGAACCACCATTCAAACCGGGTGAGGAGATAAAGGGTGAACTGGAAAAAATGTTGGGAAAAATGAAGGTCAGAGAATTCTCAATTGGGGGATCTACTATAGAGATTTATGAGGAAAATGATCTCAGAATACTTGCCAGGGACTTTATCGTTGAGGTAGTAGAGAAGGTATATGATAAAGGAGTCAGGACAGAAGAATTTAAGACGGAATATGGTAAACCGCTAAGGGTCATGAATAAATATGGTGGTGGTGCAATACTGATTTACGACGATTTTGCTGTTGATGTAATCGATGAGAAGGTAAGAAAGGTGATTTATTTCAAGAAAAAGCAGGGTAAATGGTATGGTTAAATTGCTCTGGCGACATAATAATATTTTCTACCGTGAGTAAGCTTAATCATATATAAAAACATTTAGTAAAAAGTACTTTAAGGTGTTGTTTATTGACCTACGGCCCAAAAAAACATTAAAGACGATAAAAACGGATCAGCGAATTGCAGCAAACACAACTAAAGTTGTTGTATTAAATGACTATGATCTCTTGCTAATGAGATCAAGGAATAGCTGATTCCCTTGCATGCCATAAGTTCTTATGTAGTAGCCATTTCTGTTTCATGTCACTCAGGTATCAGAAATATCTGCAGGATTCATCACTTCCAAATACAATTCTACGTCAAATCTACTGGCCATTATCGTCAAAATGAATACGTAAATATTTCATATCTTGCTCAAAAACGGTATTTCGATGTCTTAATTATTCTATATTCAGTATTGGAATCTTTCTAAGAATAAAGGATTGATCGATTGTTGGTTGTCAGTTGCCGCTTACATTACCTTTTATAGTATTTTCTTGTTAATTTGCGGATTTTATCCGTCTAAACTTCTGGATGGTTGCTGGGGTTTGTTTTCAGAGATTTTATCTTTATGGAGGTGCGAAAATGTTTAATCTTATTTGGAAGCTGGTATGTTTAGTGTCGCTTGTTACAATATTATGCTTAGTATTTAACAGGTAGGGTAGTTTATAAGGATGTGGAAGAGTCCGCAATAGAAATCAAGGGCAAGATAGGGGGCTAAAGTAATTGACCCTATAAATGAGCGTTATTTGTCAAAGGATAATGGTGAAAGTGTTGATGCCAAAAGCGTGGGTAAGAACCATTAGAATCTGTGCATTGCTGCTTATTGGGTAGTTGTAGCGAATATACCACATGGCATGCCGTTTTTTATCCTGTTTTCTTGTGTTGTGGTTGCCTCGTCAAACATCTTGTAAAACCTTTTTCGAATATAAGGTTCTTTGACAAATAATATTTAATGCGATTAGGATATCACCG
>CAXGMX010000279.1:0-1718 GCA_964010955.1 uncultured bacterium | reverse complement strand
GGAATAAAACCTTTAAAGATTAAATAAATACAATTTATAGAAAACCGTTAAATGTATTAACGCCTTCACAAGAGGGGAGAAAAACGGATGAGAAAATTAGCTATATTAATATCCTTTTTTGTATTAACAACGTATGCATTTAATATATCCTTGTATGCGGAAGATGTACCTGATTCAAAGGAGCAACCTGCTGTAGCTGCGAGCGATGACAAAAGCTTTGCTGAAGATGCAACTGATGAAGATGAAGACATAGATGTTGAGATGGAGGCAACTTTTGTTAAAGACTCGATCCAGCCTCTTAACCGGGCCGTGTTTACCTTTAATGATAGATTATACTATTGGTTCTTCAGGCCTTTATCAAATGGTTATGAGGCTGTTGTACCAGAAAAGGCACGTTTAGGTGTCAGGAATTTCTTTACAAATGTCAGAACGCCTGGTCGTTTTGTCAACTGCGTCCTTCAAGGTAAATTTAAAGGTGCTGGAACGGAAGTGTTACGTTTGGTTATTAATTCCACCCTGGGGGTAGGCGGATTTTCTGACCCGGCAGCGAAATACTTCAAATTAGATATGTATGACGAAGACTTTGGGCAGACTCTTGGCAAATATAATGTTGGAGCAGGTACATTTATTGAAATACCTTTATTTGGCCCTGCTAACGTGCGTGATGGTATTGGGCTTTTGGGTGATCTGGTTCTGGACCCGATAACGTTCCTATCCTTTGTCAGCCCATTCTTAAGTACAGGAGTCAGTAGCTATAATAAACTCAATGAAGTTTCTATAGATAAAGGGGATACTTACGAGGGTTTGGTGGAACAAGCCATAGATCCGTACATTGCAGTTCAGGATGCTTACACACAAAATCGAGCCAAGAAGATAAGAGAGTAAACCCGCTTGAACGAATCATTCGGGAAGGTCAGGTCTTGGATTCTTCCGCTAAAGAATCTGCAATTATTTGCTGATTCTTCTTTCTGTTTACTAAATAAATGTAAAGGAAAGTTATACACGAGATTAAGGATCCAAGTATCATAACCCTTTTTTCTACTGTTTTAATGGCTGTAAGCGCCTCTGCTTCTTCAATATCAACCAGAAGCGCCCAGTTAACAAATTTAAGATCTAGCATCGTATACGCACTTAATACCGGAACCCCTCGATAATCTTTTACTATTTTCTGCCCAACTATTCCGCTAAATGCCTCCATTGTTGCCTCTGTATCTACTTCTTTCTGAAGTATGGTTGGTGCTTCAGAAAACCTGGAATTCGATCTCATATAGCCATCTTCGCCTACCAGGTACATTTCTCCTGTTTCTCCCAGGCCTGCTCTGTTAGTCATAATAGCATCTAAATGAGAGAAAGGGATTTCTATTACCAATACGCCCAATAACATTTGCTCATCGTATACCGGCGAGGCAAAGTAAGAAGTAAATTCCTGCATCTCTTCATGCCACGTATAGTCCTCAAACGCAACTCCATCAAAAGCGCGCGCAAAAACCTGACCAATACTGAATTGCTTATATCTTCCGGTTAGTAAATTAGTTCCCGTAAACTCATCTCTTATCGCAGAAAAGAGCACATCACCATCTTTGCCAATAAAATATATATTTACATAACCGTAATCAGTTAAATAATATTCCATCAGCGGTTCATAAAGTCCTGCTATTTTAGTATATTGAGTCCCGTCAAGACCTGAGGCATGAAAAGCCGTCTCTAATCTAGGAAAA
>CAXGMX010000278.1:0-1726 GCA_964010955.1 uncultured bacterium | reverse complement strand
CTTTTGCAGCATATACTTCACTGAACCATTTGACATACTGCGGTATTGATTGTAATACGCTCACTGCCAACTCATGTTTTGAACCCATTTCAAAAGGGTTGGCTATGGGACCGCCGGCCTGTTCTTTCAAGTCCTTTGCGCGGCCGTCCCAGAATTGTGCCAGGTTAAACTTTGAATTCAGGACGGTAGGTGAGTTTATCGGGCCAAAGAACCATTTATGTCCGATAGAGGTCGGCAGATTGTCTGCACCTCCTGTCGAGAGGTTATGACAGGAATTACATGTTATCCAGCCAGATTTGGACAGTCTGGGCTCGAAAAACAGTTTCTTTCCCAGTTCTACCTTTGCCCTGTCGTAGTCGAATGAGATTGGAATTGGTTGGATTGGCTCGTCGGAAAGATATGCTTCTCCTCCCTGCATACTTTTACCTCTACTGCCATAACCCATGTCAATCAATCCCCCGGCATTAGTAAATGTCGGGATTGCAGCATTGATAATGAAAAGAGCTGTCAAACAGCCAATCGCAGTAAATTTAAATATATTCATAAGTTAAATCCAAATGCCAAAGCTCAAATGTCAAATCAATGCATAAAACCCTAATGACATAAAGTCAACGGCAAATATAGTTCACCACGGAATATCACAGAAACAGAATTTTTAGCAATCCGTGTGACTCCGTGGTAAAGATTCAATCCTGTCCAAGAAACTTCGACACTTTAATACCATCCTCATCTATAGTAAATGTTACTGCGCCGTCCTCGTGTGTCTTAAACAAACTAACCCCATACTTTTGGCAGGTCTCAATTGTAGACGGTGAAATATCCTTAGCGGACCCGCTTATAAATGCATGCCTCGGACTTGTACGTTTAAGCAGATCTTCTGTCTTTTTACAAAAACCTCCGTGATGCGGAACCTGGATTACGTCTGTATCAAGACTATCCTTTCCCGACAAAAGCATTTCTATTCCCCTTTCACCTATATCAGCACACAATAGTATCCTGTAGCCCTTATAGTCAATGAGCAGTACGCTGGATGAATCGTTTATGGATAAATTTTTTATCGGGAAACCCTCATTCCTTAACACATCCTTGTCAGGTGGATTAAGTACCATGATCTTTGCCGGTTCATAACCTTTAATTTCCAGCCCATCTGCCACTAAGCCTATCCTCGTCTTTTTTTACCTTTAAAAAGTTTCAGTAACTCAACTCTATTTCCGGACTGTAAGAAGAATTTATTCACAAAGACATTGTCAACCCTAAACCTTTTGACTATGGATGGCATGCCATTACAGTGATCATCGTGCTCATGAGATATAACTACGGTATCTATCTTCTTTATTCCTTTCTGTTGTAAAAATGGAACAACGATAAATTTTCCGACATCATAATTACTCTTTGTACCCGTATCAAAAAGCATGTTTTTACCGCCGGGAAATTGTATAAAAAAAGAGGCCCCATGCTTCACATCAAAACAGGTAAGCTTAAGACCGTCCTGCGTACGGCCAAATAGACCTGAAAACAGAAAAATATTTAAAATAATCAAGGTTAGGATTAACATATAAGCTATCTTGACCTTGAATTTTCCCCTTAGAATGAAGAATATAACTATCAAATAGTAAACTATTATCCATGGCCATGATGGTGTTGATGTGTAAAAGAATGTCTTAAGATATGTTGAAAAAAGCAGAATCAGGCTTTCCAGCATAATCTCAGAATATGAAACTAACCA
>CAXGMX010000277.1:0-1737 GCA_964010955.1 uncultured bacterium | reverse complement strand
TTTGTACTGCAGCATTGTGTCAGGAATTCTTCCTCGGTCCATCTGTATCAACAGCAACTTGAGGCAGGAAGCATCCGGTTGTAGTAATCTTTTTTAATTATAAATCCCATGTCTGCCGAGTTCGAAGTCAAGAGGGTTCTCAACCATTTGCAGTGGTGATAAGACCGAAACATCTATTTCCAGATCATCTAATTCTGAAGGTTGAATCTGATTAAACCTCGGATCCTCTGTTGCCGCTGAAACAGCCATTTCAGAAACAAGCTTGTGCAGAGGGATATCGGAAACCATTCTCCCTATGCACCCTCTCAACTTTCCACATGTTCTTAACGTTACAAATGCACCGTTTTTCTCTTTTAGTACCTGACTAAATGGTTCGGCTTGTGTTTGATCGTTTGATATGCCTTTTACTGCGGATTCCACACTCTTTCTTGCTATTTGAAGTAATGCTTTTTTATCTTTTTCGTCCATTTCAATTAGCTCCCTCTGGTCGCTAATTCAGATAATTTGCTTACGCAAAACAAATCTTCAGGATCTGGACTCCCCGTGAAAGCGGTGTTATTTCATGACTAAATTTTTTCTTCATGGAATACTTCTGCTGTAAAGACGAAGAATTCCATACTCTCGTCTTTCCATGCATGTGACGGCAGGCCGGCTTTATTACAAAGATGGGAGAGGGTCTCCTCTCTGTCCCACCCCTGTTCAGTAGCAACCTGTGGAAGGAACACTGCTCTCATGCCTCCCAAATGTATAATGATTCCATGCTCTCCCGGAATGAATTTGTCAACGCCGCTTATCTTCTTTATCGGGCTGAGTACCGAAATGTCTATTTCTATCTCTTCCAGTTCGTCTGCATCAACCGGCCTGAAACGCCCGTCGTTCATTGAAGAGTTTATGGCATTGTCCATTACGGCCTTAACAAGCTGCTCTCTGGGCTGTATGTGGCCTATACAACCGCGAAGATTACCGTTCTTATTCAGTGTTACGAATACACCCCTTTTTTCTTTCATTATCGGGCTTAATGTATATTCTCCGGAATTCAGATCAGGCCTCTTCCCCTCTTTCACAAAACTTTCCAGTGTATCTCTCGCAACCTTGAGAAGGGTCAATCGTTCATCTTTATTCAAGCCGTTATTATCACCAATAATATCCGGAGGTTCACTGCTTTTTGTAAATACTATTGAAACATAACTCACGGAACTGTTGAAATCGCCCAGTATGCTGCCTGATGTATCATACTGCAATATCTTCCCCTGCACATCACCAGGCAAGATTTTCATTAATAACGCTACAGGCATAAACCCGCAGGCAGTTATACCGGTCACCTTTTTGTAATTGATGAAACCGTCAAAATCCAATGCAAGGATGCGTTCGAATGCCCCATAGTCAAGTTTCTTTATATTAGCCTCCACATCCTTTTTAAAAGGAACATAATCATACCCGTAACCATAATGAGTAAAGTCGGAACTTACGACTACTAACGTATCCTCATCTATTAAATGTCTTAATTTATCAGCGATAAAATCAAATTCTTCGTTACTAAGCCTGCTGATTAATAAGGGAATGAGTTCAAAGTCGTTTCCAAGTACCGTTTGCAAAAAAGGTAATTGTGTCTCCAGTGACCATTCTCTCTTATGTGCCTGCTTGAATGTCCCGATAAAAGGAGGATTATTTATAAGGTTGTTGCAGATACCCTGATTACAGTTTTACAAGTCCCAACGGTGTCTTATAAGCCTCAAC
>CAXGMX010000276.1:0-1744 GCA_964010955.1 uncultured bacterium | reverse complement strand
ATATATTTCTATTCCCTACTGGTTTTCTATTTCTTCTGGTATTATTGTGTGTAAATCTGGGTTGCTGTACAGTCAAGAGGTGGCGTAATACCGTGCTCCAGATCGGCTTCCTGGTCACACATATCAGCATAATCATGATACTGATTGGTTGTGTTATCGATATGATGCTTGGAGAAAAGGGTGGTGTGAATGTTTATGAGGGAAAGTCGGTAGATTATTATCTGAATCGTGCTGATTACAGAAAGATCCCGTTAGGTTTCAAGGTATATTGTGACGACTTTATAATAGAAAGACATCCACCGAAGTTCAGATTAATTAGTTTTGTAAAAAACAAAGACCTGCAAAAAGTCATTCCATCAAAAGTAGGACAAAAAGATTAACATTCCTGGCTCCAACTATGCAGTTACTGTTAAAGATCATTATCCGGACGCAGAATATCGTACGGAGCCAATAAATACGTCCAATGAGCCAAAAAAATCCTGCCATATATGTTCAAATGCTGGATTCTAACCATGTTACTGCTGAAGGCTGGCTTCTTGCTAAAAACCGTTAATTGGTATAATGATGTTAACCGTGATTTAAAGATTGAGTATCTATGGGCCGAAAATGATAAAGATTATGAGAAGTTTGCTAAAGCTTCGAGAAAAAGTGATAAACCGAAGCTTGACATTGTTATAGAAGAAAAAGAATATTTCTATAAGTGTGCCGGCAGAAGTAGGAAAAAGTATCTCGATTGACGGCACTGATTACATAGTTGAGATTAAACAGTTAGCGCTTGATTATGCTAAAAGGGCGATGCCATTAAAAGAGCAGTCTGCAGACAATCCGGCTGTAGAAGTTGAAATTTCAGGCCCTCAGGGCATAGATACCCGTTGGACATTTTCGAAGTACCCTGACTATTGGGATAAAGCTCATCAAGCAAAATACAAGGATGTTAAGCTGACATGTTATGTTCCGGATGATTTCTCTCAAACTGCCAAGAGTTTAAAGATAGTCCAAAAATAGAGAGGGAAAACAGACACTTTCGTATTTCAATGATGGAAAGCTGAAGGAGATTACAGATTGGGAAATTGGTAAGAAATATGATATAGACGAAACAGGTCTGCAAATGAGAATACAAGAATATTTCCCTTCGCATAGCGTAAAAAGAGAAGTTGTTGAGAGGTCTGGTAGTCATGAGGGCCATAATCATGGGGCCGGTGAACATGTTGGAAATCCTGCAATATTTGTTGAAATAGAGGGACCCAGAGGAAAAACGGCTGATTGGATGCTGGCAAATAATGCGCCAATATGGTATCCTGACAAGAACTTTGCGCTTTTATACGAACAGTCCGGTATGGCGGTTAAAGATTATAAAAGTATACTGAGAGTTGTGGATGGCGAAGAAACTGTGATGACAAAAATTATTGAAGTTAATGACCCTTTGAAGTATAAAGGGTATGTGTTTTACCAGTCAAGCTACGACCCTGAAGGGGAGAGGTACACTGGACTTCAGGTAACCAAAAATCCCGGGCTGATAGTGGTATATTCCGGATTTATTCTTTTGTGTATAGGTGTTGTCTTTATCTTTTATGCAAAGCCGTTCTTAAGACGAAAATTGAAGAAAGGGCAAAAGGTGGAAGATTATATTCAGATGATGAGATTGCAGCAGAGCATATTGAGTAAAATATACCATCCGGATAGAATTTCAAATTTTAATTATAAATTGATGATTAATAGTTTTCATTTTAACAAATTTAAAGGA
>CAXGMX010000275.1:0-1751 GCA_964010955.1 uncultured bacterium | reverse complement strand
TTACTATTCCATCATAGGTATCAATGGCAGGCTGGATACCATACAGGCATCTGTCCTTATCAAAAAACTTGGACATATAGAGCTTTGGTGTGAAAAGCGAAGAGAAAAAGCTTCGTATTATTCTGAGAAAATGAAGGGGCTGAATTTAGTAACGCCGGAAATCATGAGCTTCAACAAGCATGTTTTTCACCAATACGTAATCAGGACAAAAGAGAGGGACAGACTTATGGAACATTTAACGGCAAACAATATTGGTACGGCAGTACATTATCCGGTTCCCCAACATTTACAAAAATGCCTGGCACATCTCGGATACAAAGAGGGAGATCTGCCGGAAGCAGAAAATGCGGCTAAGGAAATACTGTCACTTCCAATCTTTCCGGAAATAACAAAAGAAGAACAAGACTACGTTATAGACACAATCAATGATTTCCTAAGCACATCTAATAATTAGTTTTTACATTTATATTTTTCATTAAACCTCTTTAAGGCATATCGATAAATAAATCCTGAATTAAAAAGCTAGAAATTCTCGATAAAACTATTATGCGATTATTTGTAACTACAACATTTTTAATAGCCTTAATAATACTTTGCGATAGAAACATTACGCAGGGTGCACTCATAAAAAAAGATGTCTCCCAGCATCCCATTCACATAACTGGCGGTGCATCTACCTGGCAGAAAGATGGTATGAGAATATTTTCAGTGGGAAATGTCAAGATTGAACAGGGAGATATTCAAATCACTGCTGGCTCCGCAATATTCTGGTTTTCAGAGGTCAAGAGCACACAATTTACTGAAGGGTCTCTGGATATTTTATGTGAGGGCAATGTAACATTAATGCAGGAAGATTCCTTCGATAAATATGAACAGGTGTATCTAAAGCTGATTACTACTTCCGGAGTTGTTTTTAAACCATCTGTAACAAGTTCTGAAGAAGAAAAGATCACACCACTGTACCTCAGGGGAAAAGAGATCAGGGCCAAAGGAATGGAAGAGTTTGCCTCCAAGCATAGATTAAAGGATCTATATCAGGACCAGCAACTGAAAACTGTTGATGACCAAGTAGGTGAAGCAATCATTGATATAACTGCAGATGACATTGATTCCTGGGAAGAGGGTGATACGCGTGTAATTGTTGCATTAGGAAATGTTAAGATTAAGAAGGGTAAATCAGAAACACTGGACGCTGACAGCGCAATATTATATATGGCTCTGGAAAAGGACGAAAAAGGCAAGTCGCCAAAACAGACATATAAAGAATTTTATGCAGAAGGTAATGTAACCTTGGTACAGGGAGAAGATTTAATAATAGCAGATAAGGTCTTTGATAACGTCCAGGAAAGAAAAGCGCTTTTTATTAATAGTACAGTTACCAGAGTTCTTAAGCCTCCTATTCTAAAGCAGACTACTCCTGCTTTTGTAGTTGGAGAAGAAATGAAGCAGAGAGATAAGGGTCGCTATGAAGTAAAAAACGGGAACTTTTCTTTTTGTAGTTATGGACACCCTCACTACCGCTTTAAATTCAAAAAGTTCAGAATTACAAAAGCACCAAAAAGTTTGATCGGCACCACAAGAAACAATGTATTTTACATAGGAAAAGTTCCAATAATGTACGTACCATTTTTCAAACTTTAGTATGAGAAAAAAGAAAAAGCGGCTGGCAGAATGGGAAACCGGAACAAGTGATAGATATGGAAAATTTATCTATACTGAATGGGATCCATCCGCCTTTGGATACGTGGCGT
>CAXGMX010000274.1:0-1752 GCA_964010955.1 uncultured bacterium | reverse complement strand
AACTGCCAGAATGATTATAATGATTACGGCAAGCTTAACAGAACTATAAAAACTGCCAGGACTTGCTATCATTTTTACCTTTTTGTTTTGCGGATTTGCTGCCTTAGTCATACTGCCTTACTGTAATATCTTCTTTTTTATTCAAAGCACATCTTCCACTACTTATAGCAGCAAGGCTTTTAAGTTTTGTAAGAAGTGTTTTAAATTCAAATTATTCAGTTAAAAATGCTATGCTATTCACTACCTTTCTCAGCTGCCGGAGGCAAGATGAGAAATTCAACTCTTCTGTTCTTCCCCTTACCTTTTTTCTTTTTATTGGAGGCGATTGGCCTGTTAGGACCATAACCTGCTATGTGTATCCTTTTCTCATCTATTTTTTCTTTACTAACAAGATATTGCAAAACACTCAACGCTCTTCCTGCCGATAGATGATGATTCGAATCCCACAAATATTTTGATTTAACTATTGGATCAGTATCTGTATGGCCGTCAATCCTTACCAAAGCAGTAGGTCTCTCATTAAGGTGTACGGCAATCTTTTTTAGAGCAGTCTCGCCTTTCGACTTCAACTTGGCTAGACCTGAACTAAATAAAATTGTCTCTGGAAGTTGAATCACAGGGCCTTCTATTGTATCCCTGACTACAGCACCACCACCAATAGATTTTGCAAGGTTCTCTAAATCCTCACGAAGCCTTTTCTTTACTTCCTCATCAGATTGTGCACGATCTTCATATGCCTTGTTAATTTTATTAGCAGAACCAATTTCAGTCCTTAACTTATCAAGCTCAGACATTTGATCACGAATAGTAATTGCCTGACGATTATTAAGTTTCCTTAGTTCGCTCACTTCAGCACATCCCTGTACCAAAAAGACCGACAAAGCTAAAAACACGAGTCCAAAACGCCTGATAATTTTATTCATGTTTTGCTTTCCTCCACTATTTCTAACATCCAGTAAGTAAAGATAAATATAATTTAAGCAATGAATATAACACTTGATAATATCCTTTGCAAGCAATTTCTGGCTATTGTCATGCCTTAATACGTCTTCTCCGGGTCAAAGACCTTTTCCTCTATTATTTCGATATTATCGGTTTTATCGTTGTACTTCCTGTAGTAACACGACATATAGCCGGCATGACAGGCAGCAACTTTTGTTTAACCTTTAATAACGAGTGACTTGCCCTCACAATCAGGAAAACCTCTTCTACTGACTGTGTATGGCCTGAAGTCTCGCCCTTAAGCATTAATCTATTCTTTGAGCGTCGAAACACATGTACTTGGCCTGTTTCGATAGTCTTCTCCAGTGCATCCTGATTCATAAAGCATAGTGTTAAAAACCCTGTTATCTGTTACGTCAACAATAACGGCCGGCATAAGGCCTTTATCGTCAAATTTCACATTAGTTAATAGCTGCATCTTCCCTCCCGGTTAATATTCTCTCTTCTGATTTTGATTCATTCTTTTTAATCTCTTTGTATAGCTCGGTTGCAGATTGCCTGGGATCTTCAGATTGAAGTATGGCGGATATAACGGCGATACCATCAGCACCGTTTTCCAGTACACTGCTTACGTTATTCTCGTTAATACCACCTAACGCAATAACCGGAATACCTATTTCCTCCTTGATCTTACCTATTTTCTCAGTCCCCAACGGCTCTACAAGGTAATCTTTATATGCTGTATCAAATATTGGGCTGATGGAAATGTAATCTGCACCTGAATTTTTCTGCCTCTTCTGCTTCCTGTAG
>CAXGMX010000273.1:0-1769 GCA_964010955.1 uncultured bacterium | reverse complement strand
ATTATGCTCCGGAAATAGAAATCAATCCCTTTGAATCATTGTTAAGGGAGAAAAGTATATCTTTGAGGGAAATAACTCCTTCTAATCTGGAAAATATTAAGTCAGGTGAAGATTTAAATATTTTTCTTATTAATAGTGAATTTGCTGATGGTATGAATAAGGAAATGTCTGAGTTAATAGCTTGTCCGGACTACTCCAATGCGATTATTTTTATTAATGGAGACCAGAAGCAAAAGAGTAATAAAATATACGATGATGAGAAAGTATTTTTCTACCTGAAAGAACCAATCGAAGAATATGAATTTATTAAAAGCAATAAAAAGTGGGTTTGGTTATCTTCACTCAAGGTTAGAGTGTAAAAGGTTGCATTCGGAAGTGGATTACCAAACAAGGGAATTAAGCAGTCTTAATGAAATTGGCATGGCCCTTTCCGCAGAACAGGATTATGATAAACTATTAGATTTAATTCTTTCAAAAAGCAGGGAAGTAACTAATTGTGATGCAGGAAGTCTGTATTTACTGGAAAATACTGATGATGCAGAAAACAGGTTAATATTTAGGTTGGTACAGAATGATACCCTTACCAATCTGGAATTTGAGGAGTATTCTTTACCTATTACGAGGACAAGTCTGGCAGGATATGTTACCCTTACCGGAGAATTTCTTAGCCTGGAGGATGCCTACAAAATACCCAAAGATGCAGATTATACTTTTAATAAGGCTTTTGATGTGAAATTTAACTACCGTACAAAGTCAATGCTGATGGTACCAATGAAAGATCACAAGAATAAGATTATTGGTGTACTACAGTTAATAAACAGGAAGAAATCAAAAGACGTTATACTGACATCTGATTCGGTTGTTGAAAATGAGGTCATACCTTTTGATGAAAAAACTTTCGGGCTGGTAAATTCACTTGCCAGCCAGGCTGCCGTATCTATCGAAAACAATATATTATACCAAGACATCCAGAACCTATTTGAGGGATTCGTCAAGGCATCAATACTTGCTATTGAGCAGCGAGACCCCACAACCTGTGGTCACTCTGAGAGGGTTTCTTTGTTGACCGTGGGTCTGGCCGAGGTGGTTAATAGGACAACAACCGGGAAGTACGGGGATATACATTTTACCAGTGACCAGATGAAGGAATTAAGATACGCATGTTTACTGCATGATTTTGGTAAAGTAGGTGTGCGTGAAGATGTGCTAATAAAGGAAAAGAAACTGTATCCGGGAGAGATGGAATATATAAGGAGTCGGTTTGATTTTATTAAGAAATCTAATGAATGCAAATATCTTGAGAAGAAACTAAATGTAACTCAAGATAAAAAGGTTAATAATTACCAGAAACATTATGGCGAAATTGACAAAGAATTAAAAGAAAAATTAACGCAGTTGGATGTTTATTTAAATGAGATCGAAGAAGCCAATATACCTGCTATTCTGGAAGATGAAATGTTTAATGAACTTACAAATATTGCAGGTAAGGTGTATCAGGATTATAGTGAAGAAGAACTTCAATATCTTACTCCACATGAACTGAATTTATTAAGTATAAGAAAAGGTACTCTGGATGATAAAGAAAGACAGGAAATTGAATCTACACGTAATTCATTCATACGAATTCCTAAAGAATGTACCGTGGACAAAAGAATTGGAGAATATCCCGGACATTGTACATGCACATCATGAGAAGCTGGATGGGAGTGGCTACCCGTTAGAAATAGATGGAGAAAGGATTTCCGTACAGGCGAAAATGATTGCAATTA
>CAXGMX010000272.1:0-1787 GCA_964010955.1 uncultured bacterium | reverse complement strand
TTCTGCTGCGATGGAGAAATCTGAGTTGTGCCCTCCGTGGAGTAATACACTTGGTGAAGACAGGATAAAGGGTCTTATAGCATATTTGAGAGGGCTGACTATCTCAAAATCGAAAGAGGGAGAAGAAGTGGCAGAGAAGGAAGAGACTGCTGTGGCAGAGGCGGGAAGAAAAGGAACTCCGCCTGCGGTGATTTGGAGTGTTTTAATATTGCTAAGTGCCTTCTTTGTATTTTCAGCGAAAAGAGAGTGGAAAAAGCTGGCCGAAGAAAAGGCTTCAAAGACAAAGAAGGAATAATTATAAGTGTCAGGAGTAGCCGCAACCTTCCTGCCTGTCGGTAGACAGGCAGGAAGGTTGCGATATCCCACCAGCCAACAACATTTAGTGCCAATTGATTAAGGAGTTGAAAGTTGTATAAGAAGATTTTTGTTCCTTTGGATAATTCAAAATATTCTGACTATAGTTCAGATTTAGGGGTATCAATAGCAAAGAAATTTGACTCTGAATTAATAGGAGGGCATGTATATGCCGCCAGTCTGCATCACAAGAGGTTCAGAGAGATGGAGAGTGGCTTGCCCGAAAAGTACAGAGATGAAAGTGAGCTTAAGAAGCAAAGGGAGTTTCACAACACACTGATAGGTAAAGGACTTCGAATGATTTCAGATTCTTATCTGGACAGTATGGTGAAAAAAAGCCGGGAGTCTAATGTTCCTTTTAAGAGAAATATCATGGAGGGTAAGAATTATCTTGAGCTGGTAAAAGATATAAAGAGCAAGGATTATGATCTGGTAATTATAGGTGTTCTGGGGCTTGGTGAAGTAAATGGTAGTCTAATTGGAAGTGTTTGTGAGAGAGTCGTCAGGAGGATTAATACTGATGTATTAGTTGTTAAGAATGACAAACCACTTGAAGGTAAAGTGATAGTTGCCGTTGATGGAAGTGAACAATCTTTCAGGGCCGTAGAGATGGCAAGTGGGTTAGCGGCAAAATATAATATGAAGATAGAGTTGTTGTCAGTTTTTGATCCTCATTATCATCGAGTCGCCTTTGAGGGTATCGCTAAGATCCTATCCGGTGAAATGGGCGATGTGTTTAAGTCGGATGAGCAGGAAAAGCTGCATGAAGATGTCATAGACAAAGGGTTGGAAAAGATTTATGACGGGCATCTTGAGATTGCCTTAAATAAGGTAAGGGATTTGGGTCTTGAAGCACGAACTACACTTCTTGAAGGTAAACCATATAACGAGATATTGAAGTATATAGATAAGGTGGAGCCCTCTCTGTTAGTTTTAGGCCGCACCGGCATACACGCAATTAACGGTTTGGATATTGGGAGTTCAACTGAAAATATTTTGCGCTATGCTAAATGTAATGTCCTGATAACAAAAAGCGGGAAGAGCGCTGAGATAAATCCTTTTTATGAAAAGGAAGAGAATATAAAGATCGAGCAGCCTGTGAATCGAGCTGTGGAGGCAGGAGAGATTTCCTGGGATGATGATGCTAAATCTTTAATCTCAAAGGTTCCTGCTTTTGTGAGGCCTATGGTTGTTGGCGAAGTTGAGAATTATGCCAGAACGAATGGCAGTAGTGAGATTACGCGAGAAATAGTTGAAGAAGTTAAGACTAAATGGTCTGATTCAATGAATTATTCTTGAACAGTAGCCGCCAGGTTCCAATAAATAGTTGATCACATAGGAATTCAGCAGGTGGCAAATCATGTCTTTTTACAAACCACAAATTACTTTCTATCATATCTAGAAGTACTAAGAATTTACTTATTTTAAGTTAA
>CAXGMX010000271.1:0-1787 GCA_964010955.1 uncultured bacterium | reverse complement strand
AAGCTCTCCGGCGGCCAGAGGCAAAGGGTAACAATAGCAAGGGCAATACTTAAGAATGCACCTATATTGATTTTAGATGAAGCAACATCTTCCTTAGATTCTGAATCTGAAATGCTTGTCCAGGAAGCATTGGACCATCTAATGGAAGGCAAGACAACCTTCGTCATTGCACATCGCTTATCAACCATACGTCATGCTGACAGAATCTTAGTCTTAAAAGATGGTTATCTTGTTGAAACAGGGACACATGATGAACTGATAGAAAAAGAGGGTGAATATAAAAAGTTGTATAGGATACAGTTTGAAACCTGATAGACAATTCACAACTCTCCATATATAACCTCCACAAAACACATTCAAAACAGATTATGAAAATATTAATTACCGGACCACACGGTATGCTGGGAACAGATATCATCAAACTGCTTCGAAAAGAGAGGGATTTAAAAGTCATTGAGGCCCCACACGAAGAACTTGATATCACACTTGAAGATGAAGTATCAAACTTTATTTCCAGACACACACCGGATATTATCATTAATTGTGCCGCCTATACAAACGTCGACAAATGCGAGACCGAAAGAGAGAAGGCATTCAAGGTTAATGCCCTGGGACCAAAATACATAGCTGCTGCAGCAAAAGGATGCGGTGCCAGGATTATTCATATCAGCACTGACTTTGTGTTTGATGGTAATAGTGAGAGGCCATACGTTGAGGGAGACCAGACCAATCCATTGTCAGAATATGCCAGGACAAAACTTGAAGGCGAAAAGAATATCCAGGATTACTGCAATTCATTTCTGATAGTAAGAACTTCATGGTTGTTCGGACATCATGGAACTAACTTTGTGAAAAAGATGCTTGAACTGGCAGAACATAAAAAAGAACTCTCCATTGTCACTGACGAGACAGGCTCCCCGACATACACCGCAGACCTGACAGAAGCTCTGTGGATCTTAATAAAGAAGGGATGTGAAGGCATTTTCCATGTCTCTAACGAAGGATGTTGTTCGCGATATGAATGGGCAAAATATATTTTCGAAACACAGGGTTGCAATATTAATGTTAACACGATAAAATCATCTCAATATAAACGTCCTGCAATAGTCCCTCTTAATTCAACTCTGAACTGTCAAAAGCTCACCACAAGTACCGGAATTCGAATGAGGCCCTGGGAAGATGCCTTAAAAGAATATCTGAACAAACAGAAATGACAGCTAACTTCTATTAAAGTATTCAAGTGAGTTAATTTAAATCCTGATTAAGGGCATTTAGTCCGGAATCTATAATGAAGAAATCAATAACTGCCCGTGGCATCAGGGTACATAATTTAAAAAATATTAATATAGAAATTCCTTTACGTAAACTGGTCGTAATAACCGGTGTCAGTGGTTCAGGTAAATCAAGCCTGGCCTTTGACACACTGTATGCTGAAGGCCAGAGGAGATATGTAGAATCATTTTCAGCTTATGCCCGTCAATTCCTGGAAAGGGTGGACAAACCGGATGTAGATCATATAGAGGGCATACCTCCTGCAATTGCAATCGAGCAAAAGAATACCCGTTAAAAACCGCCGCTCCACCGTCGGAACTGCAACCGAAATTAATGATTATCTCCGGCTCCTTTTGCACGCATAGGCAAGACTTACTGCACAAAATGTGGAGAAATTGTCCGGAACGATACAATATTACAGATCACAGACTGTATACTATCGCTTCCTAGAAAACAGCAGATTTCTTATTGCGTTTCCTGTTGCGATCAAGTAAGAAGACTTCCCAGCGACATGC
>CAXGMX010000270.1:0-1809 GCA_964010955.1 uncultured bacterium | reverse complement strand
CCACGTATCAGTTTATTGGTCCGCCAGGTGTGGGGCGACTGTACTTGAGAGAAAAACAAGAATAGTTCCATTTATTGAAGGAGGTATACAGGAAGGCGGCCGTCGGGCAGGTACGGAAAACATACCCGGGATAGTAGGTATGGGGAAAGCCGCGGAATTGGCAAAGAAAGAGATGGAGTCACGCAAAGGGACAATAGAACCTTTACGTGATAAGTTATTAAATGGTTTAATGAATTCGGCAGGTCAGATTCATCTGAATGGCCATCCGGAAAAACGTTTACCTAACAATATAAATATAAGCATAGAGTATGTTGAGGGTGAGTCAATACTTTTGTTTTTAGATATGAAGGGAATAGCAGTATCTTCTGGTTCGGCATGTACCTCCAAGTCCTTGAAGTCATCACACGTCTTGAGTGCGATCGGGGTAGATGATGCGGTAGCTCAGGGGTCAATACTCCTTAGTCTTGGAATAGATAATTCTGAAGAACATATTGAGTATGTATTAGAAACACTCCCTCCTATAATAAAAAGACTGAGAGAGATGTCTCCGTTATATGAGGACAGCCAGGCCTGAGTTGAAACGTTTTACTTGTAACTCAAGACTTGCTTCTTGTCTTTGTCTTTTTTTGTTTTTTTTCGTTTTTGTTTTGTATTTCTAGTCTTTATTTTCCTTTTACTTGTACAATCCCCAATAAATAATTACTTTGTGATGCGAATCCTAATGCTGATCTTCTTATCTCCATTTCTGAGTACTTGACATTGTACTTCCATGTGTGATAGTTAAAACTGATACTTCTTGCAAAATAGAGTGGTTTCAGGCTATTAATTATCTTCTTTTTCTCTTCACCATTCTTTGACACATCGTATCTATATAGGAGATTATAAAACACCTGAGTCCATAACAGGATAGTCAGATCGAAAACCTCCATTTCAAACATCTCGTTTATTCTTGAGAATGCATATGGTTCTAAAAGCTCTTTAATGTCAGCTTGATATTTATTGAATGATACCCGGCCTTTCTCTTTCAGGTCAAGGATGTCGATATCCAGCTCCTGTGGTTCTGCTAAAATGTCTAAACCAAATGTATCAGGTGTAAAAATGTCACCATTGTTCCTAATCATCCAGTTGTTCTTATTCTGTACAAGTATCGCCAGTAATGTTTCTATTACCTGGTCAAACATGATACCCAGTTTTGGAGCGCTTGCCTTATGAACCTTTGCCCCCAGGCCGGCCTGGCAGATCTTAAAAACCTCCAAGCACAGCGTTTAATGACATAAAGATGTCTATTCCGTATTGTCTGGTACTTTCAGTCCATGATTGTTTCAGCCAATATTTCATGAGCTTTGGAGAAAACGCAAAACTCACCACCTATGGGCTGTCTAATATCTGTAGACAGCAAACCAAACATGACCGGATAGCATATATGATTTGTAATAGTGCCGTCAAACTGGTGCCTTGAATAGAGTGGTATTACGTAGTCATAACCATCCACGATAGGCATTCCAAGATATTTTACCCCTATTCTTTTGTTATTGATTTCAGATCAGCATCTACAACAATGGTGACTTCAGCATCAACACTCTTTGCAAACTTGAACAGGTTCAAAAAATTGTTGCCCTTACCCCGAATACCATGAGCAGTACTGATATACTTCTTCTCAATACGGGTTTTTGTGTCCAGGAAAGCGTCTTTTGTGTTATCCGGACTGTTGTTATCTACATTAACAATGATACACTTTTTGTCCGAAAAATACACTTCAAGCCCTTCCCCCACTACTTCGGTTACATGAGAAATGGTATCGGATTCGTT
>CAXGMX010000269.1:0-1811 GCA_964010955.1 uncultured bacterium | reverse complement strand
AACGAGGTTGTAATCTTTTTGTTGCCTATTTTCTGCTTTACCTTATCTAATATCATGTCAAGTTCCAGACGAAGAATTGGTTCGCCATTTACCATTGCAATAGCTTCGTTAGGATCTTTAGCCATAGTAACACCTTCAACGTCTTGATGTATTTTGGAAAAGTCCTCTGATTTATACTCCTCCCTCTGCTTTAATTTGGCAATATCTTCCTGTTCCATCTTCAACGCCTGCTGCTCAAAATTCATATCGTCGTCGCCACTACCGGAATAATGGCTGCTGCGCCCTCCATCATCACCACAGCCGTTTATTAATAAACTTAAGAAACTAAAAGAAATCAGTGTTATAAAAATCCTTACTTTCATTACTTTCCCCATTGTTGATTTTAAAAAATTATAGATAATTTATCGATTCTAATGTATATAATTATGATTGTCAAAAGAAAAAGACTCTCTTGTCTTGCAGGCATTATTAGTATAATATGTCATTAGAATCATAATTAAACTATTTGTTTATTCTTCTTGCATGGAGGATTGAGAATGAGGATTTCAGTAAAATTTGGTGCGGCAGAAAAGGAATCTACAGACGTAATCGTAATAAGTCTCTTCGAAAATACTAAAAAAATACCTTCCGAATTAAGCTCTCTTGATAAAGCATCCGGAGGGTTCATATCGAATTTACTGCAGAACAAGGATTTTACCGGCAAGCTGAACGAAACCGTAATGATTCCAACTTATAAGAAGGCTATCCCAAAAAGGATCCTGCTTGTTGGATTAGGAAAAACGACGGAGCTGTCATCAGATAAAGTTCGTCAGGCGGCAGGTACTGCAACCAGGGTGATTCAGGGAAAGAAATTCAAAAGCCCTTCAATGCTATTATATAAAACAGAATACAAAGGTATTTCCATAGAAGACATTACCCGTTCAGTTGTAGAGGGTGTACTCTTATCGCTGTATAATTTCACCATGTATAAGACGTTGAAGAAGGAAGATAAAGCTGTCATTAATAATTTCACATTGATTGTCCAGAAGAAAGATGTCCTGGCGAAGGTTAAATCTGTAGCAAAAAATACTCAAACTGTAGCTGAAGCCGTTTGTTTCACGCGTGATATTGTAAATATGGCAGGAAGCGACGCAACGCCAACCTTCCTTGCAAACAAAGCAAAAGAGATTGCAAAGAAGACGGGAGTTAAATGCAGAACATTATCACGCCCGGATATGAAGAGACTGGGGATGGGCGGCATCCTGAATGTATCGAGAGGGAGTTCTCAACCGCCTAAATTTATCATCCTTGAATATAATACCAGGAAAAAGAATAATGATACAATCGTTCTTATAGGTAAAGGAGTGACATTTGACTCAGGAGGAATATCATTAAAGCCGGGGGCTAATATGGATCTGATGAAGGCCGATATGGCGGGCGCTGCTGCCGTTCTGGGTGCCTTTAAGGCTATATCCAATCTGAAGCCAGCCACTCATATTGTTGGTTTGGTACCGTGTACAGAAAATATGCCAAGTGGTAGCGCCTTAAAACCCGGTGATATTATCAAATGCATGTCAGGAAAGACGGTGGAAATTTTAAACACGGACGCCGAAGGACGACTGATCCTGGCGGATGCTATCGCTTACGCAAAAAGGTATAAGCCGGATGCCGTAATAGACCTTGCCACATTAACGGGTGCATGTGTCGCCGCATTAGGTACATTTACATCTGGTATGCTTGGTAATAATGATAAGCTTAAGGAGAGGGTAAAACAAGCCGGTGAAAAAGCCATGAAAGGGTATGGGAGCTGCCGCTATGGAAGGAATATTATG
>CAXGMX010000268.1:0-1818 GCA_964010955.1 uncultured bacterium | reverse complement strand
GTACAAGAAAAATACTAAACATCAGGATTCACAGGAATATTATTGGTGAGATGGGGTTGGGTGGAGTAGTTACAACTAATCAAGAGCTGCTCTAAAGCTACCTCTTGCATCTACAGACGTTTGTCTTGTAGTCATTCCTCTGTAAGCAATAGAACAGAACAGGTAACGATAAAGCTACGGACGTATAATTTAAAAACACTACAAACAATGTTATCAATAGTATTGTGCATTTTAACTTGAACTTCAAAATCATTTCTCTATCATATGTCAATAAAACAGCATGGTCAAGCTGAAACTGTCAAATGGAATATGTGATTAACAGCCACGGAAAACATTGAATCACCGTCTAAATATATAATTAAATATTTAACAAGTAACGACAAATGATGTATACTGCTTAAAGTTAAATGATAATGTAGAATTAACCATGATTGTAATATGGAAAGAGCAAGACCTGCAGGGTATTTACATACAGGATTAAATAGATACGAGATATTTGATTTTCAAGAGGATGGATTAGGAAAGCTAAAGTCTTTTATAAAGAGAAAGAAACTGCCTTTCAGTTTTCATGTACCCTTCATCAGGCCTTCATATTTTCCCTACAATGGTGTAACCACCTTTTTCCTGAATGACGACCCCAGTAAAAGAGCCCTCTCTTTTAAACTGATCAACAGCACTATGCATTATGCAAAGGGATGGAAAGCTGATTTTGTTGTGACACACCTCACCTGGATGGAGGATTCGCAAAACAGGCAGAAGGTAATTGCTCTTGCAGATGATACAGAATCAAGATTCTGTGCGCTGGCAGACAGATACAACATGCCCATTAATGTTGAATTTGGAGGATATTCCGGGCATTTTCACGAGCCGGTACAATTTGTAGATTTTGTTAAAGATCATCCTCTGCTGGGTATCTGTATTGACATAGGCCATACATTCCTTATATCCGGAATACGAAATCGCAGCTTTTTTAAAGATGTAGAAATTCTGGCGCCACATGCTAAATCAATACATGTGTGGAACACAAAAGGAACTGGATCACACCAAAAAGTATAATCACACACCAGTCCATCCCTCACAGAAAACAGAAAATGGGTGGATAGATATTGAGAAAACTCTTGAAATAATATTATCACATAATAAGGAGTGTGATATAGTATTTGAATATAATCGTACCTATTACGATAATATACCAAAAGAAGTCAGAGAAGGTATGAAGTGGGTTAAGGGAATAGTGAACAGAATATGAAAAACAGAGATTTCAGGGTTTTTATTTATCAACTGCAACAAAATGATGGATGTCCTTCTGCCTGTTGGGCTTTCCCTGATATCCGCATGCCTTAAAGAAGAAGGTTTTGGAGTAAAGCTGTTTGACACTACTTTTTACAAGATGGCAACTGAGACCGGAGACGAAGCAAGAACAAAAACCCTTCAGGTAAGGAAGACAGACCGTGAGGAATTCGGCCTGGTTTACAAAAATACAGATATGTTCGACGACCTCAAAGAACTGGTAGAAGAGTACAAGCCAGACATTATAGGCTTGTCCTGTATAGAGTGCACTTACGAACTTGGTATAGAAATGCTCAAGAGCATAAGGCATTATTGTAACGTCCCCATGATTGTGGGAGGTATCTTTGCTACTTTTGCCCCGGAAGAGATTATTGCTGAAGATTGTGTAGATATGGTGTGCGTGGGAGAGGGAGAATATGCCCTTGTTGAACTGTGTACAAAGATGGAGGGAAAACAGGATATAACTTCAGTACAGAACCTGTGGGTTAAGAAGGACGGCAAGATATTCAGGAACGGGATCAGAGGACC
>CAXGMX010000267.1:0-1831 GCA_964010955.1 uncultured bacterium | reverse complement strand
ATTTCTTATTAAAAAGGGAATTAAGGCTACTTTAGAAAAGAATCACTTGTAATATTGATTACAAATAGTATAATGCTAAGGTCTTAAAGGGTATGATATTACGAGAGACTTCAGGATTAAATACCTACGGAATATACATCGAGGAGGAAAATGGATTATCTGTAGGGGTTCAGGAAAAAAACAATCCCGAAAGCCTCTTTAAATAAAAATATTACCATAACATAATGATACATTCAAACAAGTAATTGTTGTATTTTATCTATTAAATTTTCAGGAAAGGTTTTTATGGCAAACGGATTTGAAGGGAAGAAGAAGCACCGTCTTAACAGGAAGAAATACATCTTGAAAAGACGGGCAAGAAGAAAGAAGAAATAAAACTACAAAGTAGGAGAGTCGGCAATGTGCCCTTACTTTTTTAGTGGTAAAAAAGCTGCAGGCAGTAGGTTTAATTTTATAACTTAACTGGTTCTTATTTAGAAAGATAGGATGAGTTCTGCTGTTAGTGAGAAAACAATAACACGGGTTCCATTAGTTGATTTAAAGCGTCAATATCACAGTATAAAGGAAGAGGTAGACTCCGCAATACAGGATGTCCTGGAAAGCCAGGCGTTTATTTTAGGCCCTCAAGTTAAAGAGTTTGAAAGCCTTTTTGCCTCATACTGTAACACGAAACATGCGATTGGCGTCTCTTCGGGAACCGATGCATTGCTTCTGGCGCTCAAATCATTGGGAATTGGAGACGGTGATGAAGTTATTACATCGCCCTTTACATTTTTTGCTACAGTAGGGTCTATTTGTAATATTGGCGCAAAACCTGTTTTTGCGGATATTGAACCGGAATCATTCAATATAAGGCCGGATCTGATAGAAAAATGCATAAGCAAAAAAACAAAAGCCATTATTCCCGTTCACATATACGGACAATGTGCCGATATGGATCCGATACTGGAAATAGCGAAGAAACATGATATCAGGGTAATAGAAGATTCAGCACAATCCATTGGAGCTGAATACAAGGATAAAAAATCAGGTTCCATTGGTGATTTGGGATGTTTTTCGTTTTTCCCAAGTAAGAATCTTGGCGGCTTAGGAGATGGCGGGATGATTACATGCAACAGTGATGATCTGGAAGAATTGATTTATATGTTGAGGATTCATGGTGGCAAACCTAAGAATTACTATTCTATCATAGGTATCAATGGCAGGCTGGATACCATACAGGCATCTGTCCTTATCAAAAAACTTGGGCATATAGAGCCTTGGTGTGAAAAGCGAAGAGAAAAGGCTTCATATTATACTGAAAGAATGAAAGGGCTGGATTTAGTAACGCCGGAAATCATGAGCTTCAACAAGCATGTTTTTCACCAATACGTAATCAGGACAAAAGAGAGGGACAGGCTTATGGAACACTTAACGGCAAACAATATAGGCTGCGCAGTACATTATCCGGTTCCCCAACATTTACAAAAATGCCTGGCACATCTCGGATACAAAGAGGGAGATCTGCCGGAAGCAGAAGGTGCAACGAGAGAAATACTGTCACTTCCAATCTTTCCGGAAATAACAAAAGAAGAACAAGACTACGTTATAGACACAATCAATGATTTCCTAAGCACATCTAATAATTAAATTTTTTATATTTATACTTTTCAATAAATCTCTTTAAGATACATCGATAAATAAATCTTGCAAATTAAAAAGTTATTTTACTAAAAATTCTCGATAAGACTATTATGCGATTATTTGTAACTACAACATTTTTAATAGCCTTAATAATACTTTGCGCTAAAAACATTGCGCAGGGTACACTCATAAAAAAGATGTCTCCCAG
>CAXGMX010000266.1:0-1841 GCA_964010955.1 uncultured bacterium | reverse complement strand
ACGCCACGTAATCATTTCCTATTTGTGAAGATACGGAAATCTGCCTTATTGAAATGAAACCATGGAATAAACCTCTTTTTACCATCGTAAAAGATTCTAATGGAGTTAAGTCGGAAAAATTCTATTTAAGGAATGGAAATTCTTCACCTGAGTTACCTACCAGCGAAGTTACTAGCTATATCAATTCACGATTCAGTTAATGAATTGTTGATAGTACTTTAATAATCCCTGCCGATCAGATGAAGCAATGGAGCACAGAGGAATATCCCGGAAGACTTTTTAATCTATCTGCTTCAGTTCCATAAGGTTCCAGGGCAGAACCACAATGAGTACAGACAGTGTCATTATCCCTTGCTTCCAGATGCCATATAGAGTTATCCTTTGGACAACGCCATTGCATTAGATAAGGTTTGTCAGGCAGTTCTAAATATTTGAACTTATGACCGGTTAATTCCTCTATACACCTCCTTCTGCTCAAGGCTGCAGTACGAAAATGCTCAGGAGCACTTGCATCGTACTCTTCCAGCAGAACCGACTCTGCCTTCCAGGGCTGTATCTCACCGGTTTTAATCTTGCCCGAAACATCTTCAGCAAGATTTTCGTTGTCACTCATTTAACATCCTCCTAGTATTTGTAAAAACCCTCACCTGTCTTTCTTCCAAGATTGCCTTTCTCAACCATCTCGCAGAGTGTTTTGCATGGTTTATATTTGGGGTCTTTGTATCCTTCGTACAACACATCCAGAATAGCCTTACATACGTCAAGGCCAATTAAATCTGATAATGCTAATGGTCCCATGGGGTGATTAAGTCCCAATGTCACGGCCTTATCAATGTCCTCTGCAGTTGAAGTACCGTCGGCATATTTATCCATCGCTTCATTCAAGAATATCAGAAGAAGACGATTAACAATGAAGCCCGGTGCATCACCCGTAATCACAGGTGTTTTATCCAATTCGAATGCAACCTCCTTCGCATATTCAACAGCGGCATCAGATGTGTGTTTTGATCTAATAATCTCAACCAACTTCATCCTCGGTACCGGATTGAAGAAATGAAGACCTACCAACCTGCCAGGGTCCTTGAGAGCCTGAGATAATTCTGTCAATGAAAGTGATGATGTGTTACTTGCAAATATTGTATCTACAGAACACTCATTGTCTAATTCCCTGAAACACCTCTTTCTTAAGTTCCATATCCTCTGTCAGCGCCTCTATCATAAGATCCGCATGTTCAGACTCATAAAGATTAGCAGTTATCTTAATCCTGCCAAGAATTTCCTGTTTCAGCTCTTCCTTTGTTGTTTTAGAAAGTGCCTTATCGATCCTTGCCAGCGCTTTCCTGGCAATATCTTCGTGCCTGTCAATCATTATTACATGATATCCTGTTTGGGCACAAATCTGGGCAATACCACTACCCATTATTCCTGTACCTATTATTCCAACCATTCTACTCTTGGCCACCTTTTTAGACTCTTTCGGCTCTGCCTCTATTAAGTCCCCCAGTTCATGGTCAGAAAAAGATTTTCTTATTTCAAAGTTCCCATATTCATCCTCTAACAAAAGATCACAATATGGAACTCTTGTATGCCCCGGAGACGGGATCTCTATCCTGGTGAATCCCCTGACTGTACTTTTACTTGATTCCAACTCCATAACGTTTCCTGGCAGAAGATACATTTTTTAACGTCTATAATACCATCGTTTATGGCAACCTTCACACTCATATACCACGTTAACTCCTCCTTTCAAGAATATGTATTACGGCTGTTCCACCAACGCCACCAATGTTGTGTGTGAGGCCGATCTCAGCTCCATCTACCTGGCGTTTTCCGGCTTCACC
>CAXGMX010000265.1:0-1878 GCA_964010955.1 uncultured bacterium | reverse complement strand
CGCCATCACCAGAATCCCTGTCTGTAATTACAATAAATTCTGGTTAATAATTTGCCATCCTTGTCCTTAACAGGAAAATATCTTTGATGGTCCTTCATCGCAATCTCAATAACTTCTGATGGAATTGCCAGGTAACCTTTATCAAAGCTGCACTTTACTGCACCCGGAAACTCAACAAGATTTGTCACCTCTTCAAGCAGCACTTCATCATCCAGAATAGTGTCGTAAACAGAAAGGATAGAATTTATCTCTTCCCTTATAATGTCCCGCCTTTCGTCTATCCCTACTATTACGTTTTCACTCTTTAATATCTCTTTGTAACTATCATAATCAGCATCTTTAATATCTATGACCTTGTCAGAAAGAAATTGATGGCCGTTTGTTTTACGATCAGCCTTTATGCCATTCAATTCCAGATTGATAACGTCTTTATCAAAAAGCGCCATAATTGTGCGTATGGGTCGTGCAAAATACAATTTATCTGCTTTCCATCTCATAGATTTTGGAAAAGCAATTGACGTTATGATAGAGGTTAATATTTCCGGCAGGAGGTCAAATATCCTCCGCCCTTCTATCTCTTTTACTGCGAAACAATACTTTCCATTGGATGTGTCCACAACCTTCATATCTTCGGCTTTAACCCCTTGTGAACTTGCAAAACCAATAGCCGCTTTAGTCGGCTTTCCACTTTCATCAAAGGCAACCTTTGCTGAAGGCCCCTTTACCTCCTGTACAATATCCTCCTGCCTTTGCGGTAATCCGCTTGTAAATAGTACCAGACGCCTTGGCGTGCCGGTAGTATGCATACCGTCAAAACTTATACGGTTCTTTTTAACCTGTTCTGCAAACAGATCTTTCATTTGTTTGAGGGCAGGCGCTATATAACCGGCGGGAATTTCTTCAGTCCCTATTTCTAATAAAAGATTGGACATAATTTACTCTATTCTTTCCAACTTAATATTGGTACCGTCCCGTACACTCTTAAACATTTCAACATCACCCTCAACCCTGCCAACTATGTTAACGGCACTGGCAGGACGTATCTCATCGCCATGACTGGCTGGTGTCGGGCCAAAGAATATGCAGAATGCCTTTCCTGTCGGCCAGTAACCCAAATCGCCTTTTTCAACCACCTCTTTTGCAGTCTCATCCAAAGTAGATTTAACAGGGATATCAAAATATATCTCTTCTCCCCACGTGTTTACGGTATTTTCAATCGGTAATGTATCCCAGATAGCTTCCGACGTCTTACTATCCAGAAGTCCCGCTACCGCAGAGATGTCACCTGCAATTATCCTGATCTGTTTCATAATCCCTGTTATCAGCGTCCACTTTTTCTCATATTCTTGACAAAAAAGAATATGCTTGCAGCGAATAATCCGGCATAAATAACAGTATTATTCTTTGAATATTCCATAGCGCCAGTATAATTAGAAATTATCAATGTTAAGGACGACGCCATCAGGACGGCAGATAATATCATCAGCATTTTATGCCTATTCAATACATTTACCTCCATATCTCCGGTTTCTATCTCCAAAAACTATAAATCAAACCTCCAACAAAGCTTTCCAACGACCGCCGTAGCTTTGTTGTTGCCCACTCGCCTACAGCGTCAACAGTCAATATAGCCGCCTCTGAAAACGGGGAAGGATAAAATGCGGAAGCTGCGTGGGACTCATGATGTTCAGGGAATAATACCTTGCCCCTATAACCAAGCTCCTTTTTTTATAATGTTCCGCATTTGCCCAATAATTGGCCATATGCGTTATTACACTGCCTGCTCCTCCACCGGGTAATGCATGTACAACTAAAACTATTTTCAAAGTGACTATTTTAATTTCCCGAGCTTGCTCGTACTACCTACACGTTCAATAA
>CAXGMX010000264.1:0-1886 GCA_964010955.1 uncultured bacterium | reverse complement strand
ATGGTAATTGGCATGGCATAGGTTTTATGATATGCCCTCACCAGGTGGTCAGAAGCTGCCTTGGATGAAGCATAAGGACTATTAGGTTTATAGGGCGTATCTTCAGTAAAACAACCTTCTTTGCCCAGACTGCCAAAAACCTCATCCGTACTTATGTGATGGAAAAGCTGAATGTTGTCCATGTGATTTCTTGCAATTTCTAAAAGGTTAAAGGTTCCAATTATGTTAGTTTGAATAAAAGTATCAGGCCTGACAATAGACCTGTCTACGTGAGATTCTGCCGCAAAATGACAAACGCTGTCAATCTGGTAATTTTCAAATATATTTGCAACCTCATCCTTATTGCATATATCAATCTTAGCGAATAGATATCTACCTGGAAAGGTACTTTCGATTCCACTCAGGTTTTCAGGATTACCGGCATAAGTCAGCTTGTCTATGTTTATTATTCTTCCTGTGAAATCAGAGTCCTCAAGGAGATAGCGGATAAAGTTTGCTCCGATAAAACCACACCCGCCGGTAACTAATAAGTTTTTAAACATCTTCTCCACCTTTTGGCATTGTCTATAAAAAAAGGGGGATTTAAAGAATAATCACTTAAATCCCCCATCATTTGTTTGTCTTACGAAATACATCTTGCTGCAACAGTTTGAATAAGGCGTGATTATGGCATATCACCTCATTGTTTCTACCAGAATATATTTACGTTAGGAAATCAGTAATTTACTATGGTCAACTATTCTATATTGAAATAATATCTATTAGCGAGGGATCATCAAACCCCAGTCCTAAATTCGCAGCAGTTTTAATATACTTTGGTTCTCTCCCTGCCTCTTTAAGAGATGGCATGTTTACCTCACTTCTTTTCTTCTCAATGATGTCCGCTCCGATACGATCAAGTGCAACCGGATCCGTGCTAATCAGAATTCCTCTGAAATCCCAGGCCCATTGAGGCTTAAAGGCCGGGCCTCCATTGTATTGAGCCTTCAGAGCATCGCAAACAACTAATCTTAATTTATCCTTTATGTACGGATGGCTGTTAAGGTCGGCAACATAGGGGTTACAATTTCCATCGTGATATTTGTTGGGATTGTGTATGATTCCGTAGAAGTTCTTCATCCCTATTGATACTCCGGCAAGATCATGATCTTTTAGGACAGGTATATTTACTATTGCGGTGCAGAATGATGAGGCTATTTGGCTGAAACAACTTCCAACACTGCCGATAATCTGTGGTTGTGAATCGTATCCTCCGGAAGGAAGTGCATCTGTGCCAAAGCACCTGAAGCCACTGCCATGTTCTCGAATGTTGAATCCAGCATCTTCTAACTCTCTATTAAATCTTTCGAATATTATTATGTTACTATCTCTTACTCCGGCAGATTTTATACCGTTTATCACAGCTTCTACTATTTCGGTATGAGGTGAAAACCTCTTCCCTGCCAGGCAATTAGGCTTTATGCCTACTATATCATCTTCGTTAAAGAGGCTTCTCCATGCATCCAAAGGTTTTCCTGAACTAGTAATTTTCATTAATGCGCTATCAATAGCCAGGCTGATTAAAATGGAATCTGCTATTCCATTAACATTTACGAATCTTTTATCTTTTGCCAGTATTACCCTGGATTTTAATGAAATATCCTCTCTTGCATAGAGAGTTCTGAGAATATTATTGTTTGATAGGAGAAGAGAAGATGCGCAAAGTCCAGTGCCTATTGTAGCTGCCTCTTTAAGGAAATCTCTCCTCGATTTTTTGATAGACATTGCTTTATATATTGTTTTTTTTGTAGGTTAAGTGTCTTGTAGATTTGTGAAATTACAGAAAATTATATATCTTTTCTGGTCATCTTGTCTATATAAGTCGCTTGTTTGTTAGACTCTCTGCA
>CAXGMX010000263.1:0-1887 GCA_964010955.1 uncultured bacterium | reverse complement strand
AAGGCGCTTAAAAATACAGTACCGAGGATCGTAGACTCCGGATAGGCGTCAGTAAGCCATGAATGAATAAATGGCCAGGCACAATTTACTCCAAATCCGAAAAATATAAAATATGATCCTAATCCATTTAATCCTATGTAGCCAAATTCAATAGAACCATTTTCGTAAATATATAAGATTATTCCTACCAGAAGGATTACACCGCCAAAGAAATGGACAAGAACATATCTGAGCCCTGCCTCGGTTGATTTCTTTGTTCTTCGCGCCCAGATAAGCAAAACTGAACCAATAGTCATCATTTCCCAAAAGCAGAAGAGTGAGATGAGATCTCCTGCGAAGGTAGCGCCTATGGCACAGCCGGCATAAAAAAGACCTGCCATAAACTCGTTATCTTTTTTCATATTAATACCGTAAAGTATCGTTAAGAAGGCAATAATATGAAATATGTATCCCCAGACCAGGCTAAGCCTGTCTATTCTGCAGAATATGATCTGATAATCCAGGAAGCTGATGACACCGTGTGTGCCCTCAGATATATAAATAAGGTTAACGAAGCTTAAAACCGGTAGAAGCAGGAGGTATACACTTTGTACCCTTCCCTTTAATAAGGGGACAAAGAATGCCCCTATAATAAATATCAATGCCGGAGGGACAATATTAATCATAATAGTCTTCACTCCTTTTAACAATTTTTCGCAGTATAAACTTTGCAGCTAGAACAAGGCCCACACATGCAACAAATCCATAAGCGGCATAGAAACCTGACCATTCTTCCCAGGAAAAATGACTGTGCTTATGAACAAAGAAATTAATTATTACAAGCGCCAGGCAACCCCCAAAAAGCAGCATCAGGAGTATCTTTACATTTCTCGGATTATCAAATAGATATTTTTTACTCATATAAAACCCCTTCGAGAATAAAGGTGGATTAAGGACGAAAGGACGAATCCATCAATAATTCTGTTATCCCATAAGAAATATTACGGCAAGACATATTATACCTATGGTAATTACAACGTAATAGATCTTATCATATCCTGGTTTAGGCTCATGGCTTAATTCCATTATCTCTTTTTCCATAACAATCTTACCTTAAACGTAAAAAAATAACGTTAAACTATTAATTTAAATTCGTTACAACTATCTTCGCAAGATCGAAGAATAACGATGGCACAAAGAATAAGACCAGCGTGCCTATGGCCGTAAGTGCTAAAGGTACTACCATGATGATTGGGGCCTCTTTCCTTTCAGCCGTTTCTCCCTGTGGCAAGTTCCTGAAAAATGCCCTGTATACAATTGGCAGAAAATAACAGGCATTAAGTATTGAACTTACTACCAGGACGGCAATCAACGGGATTTCCCCTGCTTCTATTGCACCCTTGGCCAGATACCACTTGCTTATAAAACCGCCAAGGGGAGGGATTCCAATTAATGAAAGTGAGGCCAGGGAAAAGGCAACCATGGTGAAAGGCATCTTTCTCCCAATCCCTTCAAGTTCGCTTATTTTTGTCTTATGAGTCACAGCATATATAGCCCCCTGCACAGAAAAAGAGTGTTATCTTTCCAAAGGCATGAATTACAATATGCATAATACTTCCTGTTATACCTGAGGGCGTAAGAAGGGCGACACCGAATATTACATATGAAAGTTGAGCAACCGTTGAATATGCAAGCCTTGCCTTCAGGTTGTCCTGCCTGAGGGCGATTACAGAAGAAACAATTATGGTAAAGGATGCACAGTAGGCAAGGACTATACCAAGCCTCAGTTCAGCTAAAAGGTTGATCCCGAATAAATGAAGGACTATCTTTACAACAATAAAGATACCCGATTTAACAACTGCCACCGCGTGTAGAAAAGCGCTCACAGGTGTGGGGGCAACCATGGCA
>CAXGMX010000262.1:0-1887 GCA_964010955.1 uncultured bacterium | reverse complement strand
ACGCCACGTATACCGTGTATGGACTGCGTACACTTCATATATTTTCATATAATAATTGTTAAAGTAAGATTATTCAAGTTATAAATCAGCTCTCACAACATCAAAAGACGTGTCGCCACCCGTGCCAGTACAGACGGGGCCAGGTATCTCGCTGTTTATTTATTAAAAGTTGACAATAATTGTCTTAGCAAGTATATTTTTAGAAAACAATGAGCGCCCGTAGCTCAATTGGATAGAGTAGTGGACTTCGAATCCAATGGTTGCAGGTTCGAGTCCTGCCGGGCGTGCCATAATTCTGGTTATATGTAGCTGTTCATTGATCATCGCCAACCTATAAGAAACTATAATAGCGCCCTTAGCTCAGCCAGGCAGAGCAACTGACTCTTAATCAGTGGGTCGAAGGTTCGATTCCTTCAGGGCGTACTTTATTCTCCAAGGACTTATGACAAATTTCATAAGTCTAATATCTCCCTTTTTTCTCCACTGCAGTCATATTGCAGTCAGTTTCTAACACTTCTACTGTCTTTCGCAAACTATCAGAACAATGATGTGCGTAACGCTGGGTGGTGCTGATATCCTTATGACCGAGCAGTTTGGATATTCTGTAGAGATCTATTTTACTCTGTGCCAACCGTGTAGCAAAAGTATGGCGCAGTCCGTGAAACGTGAAATCCTCGATCCCTGCTCTACCCATTGCATTCACAAATGCTCTCCTCAGGTTATGCTTATTAATCTTTGTTCCAGCCTTGCTATGAAAGACAATCTGATTCTTGATACTTACAACCTTGGCTTTACTCTTCAGTATACCAAGTGCAGTCTTGTTAAGTGGAATAGTCCTTGACTTACCATTTTTCGTATCATCAATAAGGATTTCTTCACGAACCCCGCTAACCCTGTCCCATGTTAGAGAAAGAAGCTCATCCTGCCTAAGGCCAGTCTGCAGATTAAAGAGAATTATATCTCTTAGCCAATCAGGACTGCATTCAAGGAGGCTCACTTCTTCTTCTACTGTCAGCCATCTGTCACGTTCGTTATCCTCCTTCTCCCTGGGCACTTTGGAAACAGGATTGTCTTTGAGCCATTCCCACTCCTTAACAGCAAGACTGAAAGCCTTAGAAAGCATTGCCAGTTCTCTGTTAATAGTAGCTGGTGCAGCCCCCTCTTCTTTTCTCAACATCTTATACTTTGATATATTTCTTGGTAAAACAGACAACAAATTAGATTTACCAAAGAAAGAATTAAGATGTCTCAATGATGTCCTGTAGCTTTTTTGCATGCTATCTGACACCTTTGGGGCATGAACCTTTAGGAATTTATCCATTAAGCCCTTAAAGGTTTTTTTACGACCTATCAGCTTCTCAAAATAAGTTCCCTCAACAATCTCAGTCTTAACCTTAGCTTCAATTGCCTTTGCAAGCTTCTTATTAGAGGTTTTCAGGCTTTTCTGGATCCTCTTACCGTCATGCCGAATATATGTCCTCCAAATATCACTGCCTTTCCTCCTATACATATTCACCTCCTCTCACGAGGCTAGACTGCGACAGCATGACGCTATCGGCCGTATTATAATCAATTACCATGAATACCTCCAAGTATTTTATTAACAATTTCCTCTTCCTTATTACAAGTTCGCTTCATACTCTCCATCATCTTGTCTATATCCTGAAGATCAAAGAGGACACGTCTATTAATCTTAATTGATGGTATCTTTCCTTGTCCTGCCCATTCATATATCGTTCCCTTGGGTAAGGATGTGTATTCAGAAATGGCTTTTGCATCAACGTATCGTTTTATATTATTTGTCGTCTTTTCATAGTATTTATTACGTTTTTAGTACCAGAAGTACCGTATCTTCCATAAAGTCTCTATACGAGAGAGAACTATAAG
>CAXGMX010000261.1:0-1900 GCA_964010955.1 uncultured bacterium | reverse complement strand
ATCAAATATTTCTTGCCAGTTATATAAAAAGAATGCACCTCCACAGAAAGCCATTATTGACACCAATCTGCCTAAATATTCGTGGACACCAAAGAGTTTGTAAAGTATTGCTACAGTATACGGATATATGTGACACTCAGTCTGCCCAGCATAACCTTTTACATCTCCCATACCCACCATCTCCGGGTATAAGATATTCATTCCATGGTCATGAAAATTACGTGCTACAGTTGCGGTATCACATTGCCTCCAACTGGCAACCTCTAGAATAGGTTTTTCTATATTTATAAGCCTTACTGAAAAACCCAGGATTATAATTACAATTGCGATTATATAATGTCTGCCTATCATGTTAGTATTTACTCATGGAGATAAAGGTAACACGGTATGTCAATAGTTGGTATGTTTAATTCCTGCATATTCAGAATTAGCACAAGCGATGAACACATTACCTGGCCTGAAATAAAGAATTTAAACCAATCCTTTATCAATACGGTTGAACATCAAGTTGATGTCAATCTAACGCCCTGTTCTTCATTTGTATATACGTAAAACCCTTTTTACTACTAATTTTAAAGTATCGACCATTGTGGACGTAACATTCATCTTGCTGGCGCTCTCCTTCTGATCATATCTTAGAATTAAAGGCACTTCGTTTATTATTGCCCGCATTTTACGTAATTTTAAAAGAATATCCACCTGACATGAGAAACCAGGCTCGTTTATAAAACTATCCTCCCACAGTTCAAACGCCTTACACAAGAAACCTGCTCTGTATGCCCTGTAACCGGACGTATAGTCCCTTACTCCTCTTGTGGGGAAAAGCAGCCTGAAAAGCATATTCCCACCAAAACTGATGGTTTTTCGTGCCATAGTCAGTCCAATTACCCTGGCACCAGATCTATACCTCGATGCAATTACAACATCATTTCCTTCTTCAATAAATGTTGACATCCTGTATATCAGCCCCGGGGAATGTGTATTATCCGCATCCATCGTTACAATAATATCATTTTCATCAGTATTTTTTAATGAGTATAATAACCCCGCCTTTATCGATTCGCTGAGTCCCTTGTTTCTGGTATGTTCAACCAGTTTTAACATAGGCAGATTTAATTCCGAAACTATCCTGGCCGTATTGTCCGTGCTGCCATCATTTACCACTATCACCTCAAAGGCACTAAATCTCTCACCGAGGATACGCTTAATATCCATAATCAGGGGCAATATGGTTTCTTCTTCATTGTATGCCGGCAGTACGATCTTAATCACTTTTCTGAATTACTCCCAGACGTTAAATTATTTGTTAAAACATCAACAATCCTCCCTGCGGCTTTTCCATCACCATATGGGTTGATTGTCCTGGACATTTTATCATAAGTATCTTTATTATCTAAAAGCTGCTGTGCTTCTCTGGAAATTACATCTTTTTTTGTGCCTACAAGTCTTAATGTATTCGCCTCTATACCTTCAGACCTTTCAGTTGTGTTTCTCATGACTAAAACAGGTTTGTGTAAAGAAGGTGCTTCTTCCTGAATACCACCCGAGTCCGTTAGTATAATATAAGCCTTACTCATAAGATATACAAAATACTCATACTCTAAAGGTTCTAATAAAAAGATGTTTTTCGGCGCTGTACCATCAATTTGGTTTGCCGGGCCAGAACCCAGTATTTCGTAAACTGGTTTCTGGACATTAGGGTTCAGGTGGACAGGATATACTATTGTAACGTCAGGATTTTTCTCAGCAATTTCCTTCAGTGCCATACAAATGTTTTTAAAATCCTCTCCGAAGCTTTCCCTTCTATGCCCGGTAACCAGGATTAGTTTCTGGTTGTCATCCGTCAGAGTCAGTCTCCATCTTTCATTAAAATACCTGCCAAGCTCTTCCTGCTTAACAC
>CAXGMX010000260.1:0-1911 GCA_964010955.1 uncultured bacterium | reverse complement strand
CCAAGATAAGAACCATCGGCAAATATACCCACGGAGAGTAATCCCCACAGGCCGTTTGCCCCGTGGACAGAGATTGCGCCTACTGGATCATCTATCCTGAGCTTATTTTCCATAATGTACAGGCTTGCCTTCAATATGATGACAGCAATAAAGCCAATAGCTACTGCCGCCCAGTGCGGCACATAGGCGCCGGAGGCCGTAATCGCCACACAACCGGCCAGAGATCCATTACATGTCATAACGATATCATATTTTCCCTTGTCATAATATGTGATGTACATAATTGCTATTGCCCCTGTACAAGCAGCGAGAAAGGTGTTTGCCGCAATTACTGAAACCCTGAGATCGGTTGCACCCAATGTGCTTCCGGCATTGAACCCAAACCATCCAAATAACAAAAAAAGAGTTCCTAATACTACAAAAGAAAGATTGTGGCCATGAAACATGTTTGGTGTACCATTAGGATTGTACTTGCCAAACCTGGGGCCAACCATCCATGCCCCAACCAGGGCAATTAAACCACCTACACCGTGAACCACTCCCGACCCGGCAAAATCCTTCATCCCTGAACCGAATGGGAGGTTTGCAAGCCAGCCTCCACCCCATACCCAGTGACCGTAAATTGGATATATAATTCCGCAAAGAGCAATAGTGCATAGCATATGTGTATTGAACTTGATGCGTTCGGCAACTGAACCCGCAATGATAGTGCTGGCAGCGGCAGCAAACATCATTTGAAACAGCCACAATTTTGAAGTAGAGTAGTCAAAAGAACCGAAAGAAAGGAAGAATCCACTGTGGCCAATGAGTGTGTTTCCCGAATCCAGCCCAAAGGCGAGGTACGATCCTCCAAACATCAATGCAAAACCGAATGCCCAGAATATTATGGCACCAATACAGAAATCCATAAAACTCATTGCAAGGTAGTTTAAGGTGTTTTTCTTTTGAAGGAACCCGGCACCGAGAAATGCAAATCCTGCTTGCATATTAAATACAAGGAATCCACATAACAATGTCCATGCAAGGTCTATGGATATCTTGACCCCTTTTATATCTCTGATTTCTGAAGTATAAATTGAGAAGCTGCTGGATACATCAGAGGCATCGGACACGTGAAAGGCAGTAAACAATAGACAGATTACAATAATGGGGGCCTTGATCCACCAGAGTCTTTTCTGTCTTATAAAGCCATGAGTCTTTGTGATAGTACTGTATATTTGCATTGTTATAGTATCGGGCATTGCAGTTCAGGTAAGGAGAAGTTAATCCGGTTGATGTTATATTAAAGAAAAACGACTATACTAAAATAATAACATTTTCTTACATAAGAGTAAATGTGAAATTGCTGTCATACTTAAGTCTTAAAATGAAAGGAGATCAGTGGCCTCTAATCAACTGTATTACTTGATTCGAGACTGCACTGATCTCCCCTTTTCAAGCCAAATATACTCAGGAATTCATTTTTTTGAGTATATGGTTGTCTTATACCGCTACATCACCCTGTTCACCAGTACGGATCCTGTACACGTTTGAGATTTCGGAAATAAATATCTTCCCGTCACCAATGCTGCCTGTTTGTGATTCAGAAATAATGGTTTGTACCACCTTATCTACGGCATCATCAGCAACGACAAGCTCAACCTTTATCTTAGGCAGCAGATCCACTCTGTACCTCTTTCCTCTCCATACTTCACTTACACCTTTCTGGTTACCATGCCCCTTTATCTCTGAACAGACATTCCCCCATAGCCTTGCTCTGTAAGGGCATCTTTAATGATGTCGAATTTTTCGGGACGAATAATTGCTTCAATCTTTTTCATTAAGTATTCCTCCTTCGATCAAAACTATACTATAAAAATTATTATAAAGAATAAAGTCATGAGTTTTTCTTCTAAGTACTTTTTTTCCTTC
>CAXGMX010000259.1:0-1911 GCA_964010955.1 uncultured bacterium | reverse complement strand
GAGGAGATCCTTAACATTGAGAAAAAGATTCATTTAGAATCAATCTCCACACCTTGACCAAAATTAAACTCCTGAGAAATGGGAAAATATATAGTGAAAGCGAAGGTACATCATTAGAATTTCAAGTGCTGAAAAGGGCGTTTACAGGGTAGAGGCATACATGGAAGGTAGACCCTGGGTCTTTACAAATCCGATCTACGTTAGATAGTTTAATGTGTATGAATTTCAACATGGATGTGAAATATTATGACAAAAAAGTCCAAAGATAAGGTTTATGAGGACTCGATAAGTAACTGGCCTGAAGAAGAGAGGCCGAGAGAGAGGTTATTAAGGTCTGGTGCGCACACCTTAACAAATGCCGAGTTGCTCGCAATATTACTACGTGTTGGCGTAAAAGGGAAAAGCGCTGTTGATCTGGCGAGGCAAATAATTAGAGAGGCGAAGGGTTTGAGAGGTCTGGACAAACTGGAGTCAAAAGATTTGTTCAGCATTAAGGGCCTAAGTGATGCAAAGATCGCACAAATAAAGGCATCAATAGAGCTGGGGAAAAGGATTCTTGAGGAATCAAGAACGGTAGAGGGTATAGCTTCATCGTCAAGGAAAGCCTATGATCTGCTTTTCCCGAGGATGAGGGATCTGAAGAAAGAAGTTTTCAGAGTAATATTCCTCAATAGTCAAAATCAGGTCATCGATATAATTACTGCTCATGAAGGTACAGTAACGATGAGCAGTGTGTATGTAAGAGAGATTATCAACCTGGCAAATAAGTTTGGTGCTGCAGCAATGATCTTTGCGCATAATCATCCATCCGGTGAACCTAAACCAAGCAGTGAAGACAAGGCGATTACAGAAGAACTTGTCTTTGCAGGCAGGATTATGAAGATAAAGGTTTTAGATCACATTATAGTCGGCGAGGAGCAATATTTCAGCTTTGCAGATGAAGGCTTGATCAAACGTTATAATACAAACTAATGATATGAAGAAATAGGTTCAAGGTTACGAACCCCTGTTTACACGCCAATAGCATGATATCCCGCATCAACGTGGATTATTTCCCCTGTAATACCGCTTGCTAAATCACTGCACAGAAAAGAAGTTGTGTCACCTACTTCACTTGTTTTTATGTTGCGTTTTAACGGAGTCTTATCCTTCGCATTTTCATACATAGCCATAAAATCTTTTATACCTCTTGCTGCCAGTGTTCGCATGGGGCCAGCCGAAATTGCATTCACGCGAATATTCTTCGGACCTAAATCAGCAGCTAAATATCTAATGCTGGATTCAAGCGCTGATTTGGCAACACCCATTACATTATAATTCTTAACGGCTCTTTCCCCGCCGATATATGTAAGCGCTATTACGGCTCCACCACGTACTTCCAAAAGTGGGAGTGCGCGTTTACATAAGGCTACTAATGAAAAACAGCTTATGTCCAGGGCAAGTTGGAATCCATCCCGTGAGGTATCTACAAAATTACCAGCCAGATCTTCCTGCTTGGCAAATGCGGGGGTATGTATCAATCCATCCAGGGTATCAACGTTGCTACCCAAGCGGTCAAAAAGTTTATCTATATCGTCATCGGAAGTGACATCGCATTCACCAACATCTATTGCATCTAAAGGTTCGAAAAGCTGCCTGACTTCACTACCTAATCTTTCATTTTGATAGGTATATGCAACCTTTGCGCCCTGTTTTGCGAGAGATTGTGCTATTGCCCAACCGGTGCTGCGTTTACCTGAAATGTTGGCAATGAGTATTGTTTTGTCTTGAAGAATCATTCGTAATACTCCTACATTAATGTCTGGAAATATATCTTAGTAAATTCTGAGAGTAGGTATGGTAGTTGGAAAGACAAATAAAATCAATAAATATTTCTATTCGTATTCTTCAAATAGTGATTCGAGGTCGTCT
>CAXGMX010000258.1:0-1940 GCA_964010955.1 uncultured bacterium | reverse complement strand
TGTTTCTTTTTGTCAAGCAGGTAGCTACCTACAATAAGATAATCCATCCCGGTTCTCATAAAACATTTATAAGCCTCTTCAGGCCTGCATACTATTGGTTCACCCTTTACATTGAAGGAAGTATTAACAATCATGGGGCAACCGGTTTTTTTATAAAATTCCTCTATAACACCGTAAAATAATGGGTTGTCATCCTTAGTCACAGTCTGGATTCTTGCAGAGTAATCTACATGAGTAATCGCCGGAACATCTGAACGTGTCACCTTTAACTTTTCCAGGCCAAATAATTTTTCCTCCTCATCTGTCATTCCTACCCTTTTTTCATCTTTTATGTTTGCTACCAATAACATATATGGACTCTCACAGTCTATATCAAAATAATCTGAAACATGTTCCCTCAGCACGGTTGGAGCAAACGGCCTGAATGATTCTCTGTATTTTATCTTCAGATTCATTACCGACTGCATTTCTTTTGAACGTGGATCTCCAATAATACTCCTGGAGCCCAGTGACCTTGGACCGAATTCCATCCTTCCCTCAAACCAGCCTATCACATTCTCGCCTGCAATCAATTCTGCAATCCTTGGAGGGATTTCACCCGTACTGAGCTTCTCAAAAGGAATCTCATCTTTCTTGAGAAAATCCTCTATTTCTTTGTCTGTGTAACAATTTCCAAGATATGATGTCTTCTGTGACACTCTTACTTCATCTAATTTCCTGTTGTTTCCCAGATATTTATACCAGATTAACAGCGCTACTCCTAGGGCACCACCGGCATCACCTGCTGCCGGTTGAATCCACAAATTCCCAAAAGGACCCTCTCTCAACAATCTGCCATTTGACACACAATTCAGTGCAACTCCTCCTGCAAGACACAGGTTTTTCTTCCCGGTTTCTTTGTAAACATGATTTACCATACGAAACACTATCTCTTCTGTAACTACCTGGATTGACCTTGCCAGATTCATCTCTCTCTGTGTAATCTTTGATTCCGATTTCCTTGGAGGCCCGCCAAACAGCTTATTAAATCTGTTATTAGTCATGGTAAGTCCCGTACAATAATTGAAATACTTCATATTCAACTTGAAAGAACCATCTTCCTTCAAGTCAACTAATTCTCTAAGAATTAAATCTACATATTCAGGTTCTCCATACGGTGCAAGTCCCATAACCTTATATTCACCGGAGTTTATCTTAAAACCCGTATAATAGGTAAATGCTGAATAAAGCAGTCCCAGAGAGTGGGGGAAAGAAATCTGCTGTTTCATCTCAATCCTATTCCCCTTTCCCTCTCCCCAGGTAGTTGTAGCCCACTCCCCTACACCATCAAAGCAAATAATGGCTGCCTCTTCAAACGGTGAAGGAAAAAAGGACGCTTGCTGCATGAGATTCGTGATGTTCTGTAAAAAGTACCTTCCCATTCCAGCCGAGTTCTTTCCTGATGATCTTGGGTAAGGTTAAAGTTTTTTACTTAACCACTAGGGGTATTGTCTTTTCTGAAGCTTATCCATCCCTTTGGGACATAACCTAGATATGTCTCTATGAGGCGATCAAACTTGAGAATGGGTTTGTCGTAAAATACTACATGCTCTACCTGCGCTATGTTAATCCTAGCTTCTTTCAGGCAGTACTCTGCGGATATTCGGGGAAATGCATTATCATGTCTCTTACGCGTAAATCTTTCCTCCTGTGCTGCTGCCACAATATTTCCGTCCTTTATGAGAACAGCGGCGCTGTCATGATAATATGCTGATATCCCAAGAATATACATGTTATTATTAAAATAAGGCATAGATAAATGGAGCTACAACGCTTGACTCAGTAAATACTATCAGTATTCCCAAGTAAAAGAAGAATAATGATAATCGGCAATAACCTAAAACTTTTTCCTGACTCTACAAAAACTCCCCAAAACTCTACTTAAAAGTTCCTATTTCTTT
>CAXGMX010000257.1:0-1981 GCA_964010955.1 uncultured bacterium | reverse complement strand
TCTCATCGGTATCCATAGTTTCCAGAGCAATAACTGTATGAGAGAAGAAGATTATCGATATAAGGAGGGATACGATCGGTTTGAATATTCGCATAAGTGGCATGTATTTAGTGATTTTCATTTTATGTAGATTGCTGTAATTATTTATTATGGGTTTCAATGTCAATCTATCAGCTAGTTATTTTCTTGTCAAGGTGAAAAGGATTGGAGGATGTTAGAATATATTAACCATAAAAATATTGATATTATATTTTGAAGGTGATATATTTGCATGAAAGAATTGGGAGGCAAGCGACTGGGAGTTAGGATACGAAAAAGATTAATTTACAGCTAAATAAATATTCACAACGAGACAATTCATGACAGCCGAAATCCTATGTTTGAACGATAAAGACAGATACCTTGAAAATATCAGAACTGCCGCGAAGGCATTGCGCTCCGGTGGTATCGTCGCATTTCCAACTGAAACAGTATATGGTCTGGGCGTATGTGCCGACAATGATACTGCGATAGATAATTTATACAGTGTTAAGCGAAGGCCGAGAAATAAAGAACTATCTATATTGATTGCGGAGCCTAACGACGTAACAAAACATGTAAAACATATATCACCAATTGCCGGAAGATTGATAAGTTCATTCTGGCCGGGTCCTCTAACTATTGTTTTTGATCTCTCAGGTAACCGTACCCTGGGCATCAGAAATTCGAGTAACCGTGTAGTTAGAGACCTCATTAATACGGCGGGAATATCAATTGTTTCAACAAGCGCAAATATTTCTGGAAGGCCTCCTGCAATAGATGCGCAACAGGTAATAAGCAACTTTTCAGATAAGGTTGATGTGGTTCTGGATGGTGGATCGGCAGAAGCGGGTAGACCTTCAACCGTTGTAAAAATAGTGGACAATACTTTTGAAATAATCCGTCATGGTGTAATTGGAAAAGAAAGGCTTAACAGGTGTTTAAATGAAGATTGCCTTAGCATCTGATCATAGAGGATTTGAATTCAAAAATTTAATTGCTGGATACCTTGCAAAAATTGGTCACGAAACCGTAGATTTTGGAACTAAGAACGGTAATGATTCTGTAGACTATACAGATTTTGGGCTTCTGGCTGCCAAATCCATTGGGAGTGGAGAATGCGAACGCGCTATACTGGTATGTGGGACAGGACTCGGTATGTCACTCATCGCAAATAAAGTAAAAGGTGTACGGGCAACCGTTTGTCATGATCTATTCACAGTAGAGATGAGCAGAAGGCACAATGATGCTAACGTGTTGTGCTTAGGCGCAGATGTGGTAAATCATGAGTTGTTGGAACAAAAGATAAAACTGTTTGTTGGCACACCTTTTGAGGGCGGCAGGCATGCCAGGCGTGTGGGAAAGATTATGGACGCTGAGTCTAGCTGAAAAATAATTTGTGAAGTGTCCTAACTAATTTATTTCAACAATCTCGGCTCTTTTTGGTTTCTTGAATCGAAATATTTCAGGGTTGAGAGGTTCGTTTATAGTAATATTGTTCAGGTTTAAGGTTAGGTTAGTATTTGTATCCGGCCAATTAATCTGAATTGCTTTAGGAATAGACTGACCGTTTATTTCTGCATAATCACTGAAGGTTGCCTGTACACGGACAGAACTATCAGGTTTAAACATCGTAAGTTCCGTTACAGTGTTATCAATCCTGTCCACACTTAACCTGCCATAGGGTACAAACTCTTGTTCTAATATGTGGACAAGCCAGAAAGTCGGCCATGTTTCCATATAGGAGTGTCTGGCTTCAAAGAGTCTGTCGTATTCTAAGAGAGCGGCTATATCATCGGGGAAGACGTATGCATTAGTATTTGTCTTTCTTATTACATTGCTATTTCCCTTTATAAACTACTTTCTCTTTCGGCAGGTAGAACCAGTAGTTCTCTCCATCTGAAGCATATTAATACGGTCCTTGCAAGCTTGGAGCCTATTACCCTAATCTTTCCCGGTTTCT
>CAXGMX010000256.1:0-1996 GCA_964010955.1 uncultured bacterium | reverse complement strand
TACACACTATTGCAAGGCGAAGTATGATGAAGACCGTCAAAGTTTAACACAAGGGCTATCAATATAAATCCTGATTATGCCAAGGTACACTATTCGCTGTCTCTGGCCTACAGTAAATTGGGTAAGACACGTGAGGCCGAAAAGAAAAAGACAGTTTTCAGGCAGTTGTCTCAGGGAGGAAAGGACCGATAAAAGAACCAAAACAAGAGTGAGGCCTTCTCGAGCCCGTGAGCAGAGTAAAAAAACAACTACAGGCTGATAGTACCCTGAAAAGTACATTAACTCAAAAGAAACCGGCAGAAGTTCAAACAAGTAAAAAAGAGAAAGTAAAACCTAAAGCAAAGCAGGAAGAAAAGAGTGTTCGTAAGACTCAAAAAACCCCGGCGACAAAGAAAAGTGCAGATAAGAGTGATTCCAGTACAATCTTCAAGGGTTTTACAGGGGAAACTCAAAAAGCAGATGAACGTATTCTTACCAAGAAATATAAAGGAGCATATGGCATTTCCAAAAGGCCATATGGTAAAATTAAGTTGTATGTTCAGAACAAATGGTATGAATCCGGACTAAATAAAATATGGATTTCCATTGGAGGTTATATTCTTGCAACTCAGATATGGCTTTGTGCTGTAACATTCTTTGTCCTGATAATCTGGAGAATTAGAGCGAAAACATAGGCAATAGTTTTTCACAATTTCAAAACAATAATCACTCCTAAACTTAAAGATTGAAGATGTTTTCTCTATCTTCTAAAACCAACATATCATTACAGGCATCAAAATTCTCATATATCGTGTCCCCGCTTAATTATTTCTTCTTTTGAAAAGCCAGGTTGTAAATATTAAAGAATTTATAGAGTCTGTAATTTGTTAAATTTCTGTCTGGTTCCGGCTTGCCACAACAAGTCTGTTTGCTAAAGCGAATCCTGCCGGTGCGGATCTGTAGATGGATCAAGGGCGTCTTCAGTCATGGTTTGTTATAGATTAGGAGAAAGATTGTTTAATCTCATAAGCAGGTCAACGGCATCAAATATAAAACATCCATTCGCTTTTAGTTAGAATATAAGAGATACGGAAAAGGCAAAGTTGTATATAATGGACAATTCAAATAGGAGTTAATACTTGCTCTATAACGACTTAAGGCATGATAACAATTTTTCAAAGACTTATCCGTCTATTTGAGAATTTTTGGAATCTGTATTACTATCCTTGTCATTTTTAGTTAACGTGGTAAATTGGGTTTCGACGGGTTTTTTTGAGCGAATGTGCAGGTCTCTCTGAGGAAAAGGTATTTCGATGTTGTTTTCCCTGAATATTCTGTCAATTGCAAAGTTCAGGTCGCTGATCGCCATCCATCTATCGAGTATGTGAGCCCAGAAATACAACTCAAAATTTAATGAACTTTCCCCAAATTCCGCAAAGCGTACTATCGGTGCGGGATCTTTTTTCAGATCCGGATGTGAATCCATCACTTTATGCAGGCAATTCTTTACCAGTTCAGTATCAGAACCATACGCAACACCTACTACTATTTTAGACCTAAGCAACATGTCGCCACCATGAACCCAGTTTATTACGTTATTCTCCAGGAACCTTGAGTTTGGTACAACTACTGTTTTCCTGTCAAAGGTATTTATCATGGTACTTCTAATACTGATCTTTTCAACCTTGCCTGCAATTTCCTTATCAAGTGTTATTATATCACCAATCTTTATAGGTTTTTCAAAGAAGATTATAATACCGCTTACAAGATTATTTATTATATTCTGCATCCCAAAGCCCAGACCAATACCGAATGCACCGGCAAATATGGTAAGGCTCCTTAACGGAATCCCTGCAATATTGAGCCCGATGATTGCCGCCACACCAATTATAAAATATGTTATCCCGGATGAAATTGCATGACGGGCACTTCGTTCTAATTGGGACTTTTTTCATAAACTTTTTGCCCCGCAGTACATTTTTTAAATATCTGGTACATATAAAAGCTGCCACCAAGA
>CAXGMX010000255.1:0-2021 GCA_964010955.1 uncultured bacterium | reverse complement strand
ATAACCACACTCATCATAAGCAAGGGCGAGATAATATTGTACCTTGTTTTTGCCCGGATGTTTTACTGTAAGAGCGGAAAAATGGTCAATAGATTCTTTGCATTGTTTCCGGCTCAATAAATCAAGCCCCTTCTGCAGTTCTGTTTCATACTTTGAGGCTTGAATTTTCTGAGAAGCAGAATATTTGCCACTCGTATCCTCCTTAATGGGAGCTTCTTTCATTTGTTCAGGAAGAGAAACTTTGGGCGTGTCTCTAACAATATTCACAGTAACGCAACCAAGCATTGAGCAAACAAATACGAAGAATAGTATTAATATTAGTAATTTGTTCATATTAAACTCTTTCTTAATTGATAATGTAAATCTGCATCCATAACTTTCTTTTGTCTTTCCCCGTGCCCCTGTGCCTCTGCGAGAAACCAGCCTTTTCACTCTCCTCATCACCAACTCCACCAGCCCTTCTTTGTCTTCTTTACTTCTATCTTATTCATATTGAATCTTATTATCTCAAGGCTAAGTGTCTCAAGCCTTGCTGCGAGATCCTCTGCGTTTCCTGTGGTCTTTATGTCGTAGACTGCAGGTTGATCTTTTTCCCATCCCCTTGGGAATACATGCGTAACGCTTCTCATGTTTTTCAATTCACCTGTTAGTTTGGAGTAGTCAGAATAAGCAAGGTTGTTTACCAACAATTGAATGGTCTTTTCCTCTGATGCACCAATATGAAGAGGTATATTCCATATAAGGTCGTCTGCCATGCTCTGCCCGCATTGCTTAATTGCCTTAGTTCCTGCATCCCGGTATGTCAAACCTGCGCCAGGTTTCTGCGGGCTTGCAACATCTAATATTTCACCCGTCTCTGCAATAACAGCCTGAACTGTACTATATGCCTTGCTTGATACCCAGTTTGTTCCTTCGAAGTATTCGTTCTTTGGCAACTTTTCCGTATACACCTTGCCTGCTATTATTACGTCAGCCTGCATTCTCATAGCAAGTTTTTGTGCCGCAGTAGTATCTCCCCTCTTAGCCCTTCGGGTCATTTTCGGTCTCTTCGATTATCTTCTTCTGTGCAGGATCAATGCTATGGTAGCCGTAATCCGTCAACGACTCTGTCAGTGTTGCTTCAAGCGTAGAAAAAGGCGGTTCTTCTTCAATGTTGGTTTCATCTACCAATACGATAAACCTGGGATTACCCATAATGTTTATTATTAACTTCAAGGCCTCTTTGTCATCTTTCTTGATGGCTTCTGTTACAACTTTTGCCGTTATGGTTACGAAATAGAGCCCGTCATCCCTTACACCTTCACCATCAATCTGCCATGATTTCACATAACCCTCTACATTTGCCTGTACAACGTCTTTGATTACGACAAGGTCTACCATTTCCGTATATGCACTTATGTTTACGCCCGCCTTCTCCAATGCCATGCGGTATGCATCCCTGAGAGCCTCATCTCTCGCCCTTGCCCTGTCTTCCCCTATGATTGTGCTTATACCGTCTACTGTCACAGTCGTTGGTTCATCAGCCTGGACGTATGTAAGGAAACAAAAATTCATTAGACACATAAACAGCAGAGGGTAAAGAGTAATACGTATTGGTTTTTTCATAATATTTTCTTCCTTTCTTAAACCTGCCTTTATCTGCGTTTGTCTGTGTCAATCCGGGGCTAAATTTTTTGGCTTAATGAATCTTGTGTTCAACAATAGCTTCGGCTTGTTTTATATTGTCGATAAACATAATCTCTTTGTTCCTATTAGTAAGGAGCAGAGAATCGTAATTTATGTTTACGGGGCTGGGTTTAGTATTGCCATTATTTGCCCTTAGTGCGAGCACAACGAGGATAAAGGCAAAAAGTGCAATGTACCCACCGCAAATGTAACTTGAGATTAGAGTCCAATCCTGTGAATTGATGATCTCAAATTCAATAGCTCCGTTTCTATTTGTGATTAGGGATTTGCCAATCTGATTTGTTTTAGTCAGGCTTGAAAATGGAATATTTTTAATGCGGTCTTCCGGGAATCCA
>CAXGMX010000254.1:0-2062 GCA_964010955.1 uncultured bacterium | reverse complement strand
CGAAATAAATAGACAAAAGAACAAAGAAAGTAGTGTCAGACACTTATTATTTCTTTTGTTCTACTAATAAAATTTACTATTTTACTTATTAACTACAATTTTTCTATTTCTTCAACCCTTGTACAATTAATCATTATATGCTGCTTAACGTCTTCTCTAAAACTGATACAGTATGGTTAAGCTCACATTATCTCTGGCTTCATCATAGTAGTACGCACCGCCAGGATAAAATCTACCGTAATCTACAGAAACACTCAGATCTGAGAATACATTCCACACGACACTTATGTCAATCTCCTTACCAATGTTTCTATGTGACTTAACAGCCCTGTTATCAGAAATCTCAGCCTCTTTCTTGTCTTTACGAAAAAGAAAAAAGTTTGTATTCAGACTGACGTTTCTCTTTTTCACAAATTCAGAAGGTGTCATGGAGAGCCCGAACTTAAACATCTGCAAGTTAGCTAAACGTGGTGACAAGCCCAGGCCGGTATCGATATATCCGAAATATAGAAAATTCCTGTCTGTAGTACCCTCTTTATTACCGGGAGTAGTGGAAACAACCTTTGCGGAGCGGTCAGAATCTCCGGTACCAAAAGCGTATTCGATGCTCAGGTTAGGATGCGTTATTACGTTAACTGAATAATGGAGTGAGGCATCTAGTGCCCACGCATCTATATGTTCGGCGTCCGGAGCACCAGCAAGTCCGGTTCCATCAGTGGCAGTACCAGCCTCAGGGTTGCTTCTACCATCCTCCATAATACCCTCTATCGAGTAGTAGAGGTTATTAGTGAGCTGGCCTCTTGAACCAATGCTGTAATACCTTGAATCATAGTCATAATCCTGGCCAGGATCCTCGATGTTCTCCCCGCTACGATCTTCCTGTATTAGGGCAAACAGATACGGAGTGTGTTTCTTAAAGCCTTTATAGCTGACCTCTCCACCGTAAAAATCCGTTTGCTTGACCGAAAGCCCGGCACACTGAAATCAATATTTCTTCGTCTATCAGGTTCCTGGCACCGAAAACCTTAAACCCTACCCATTTGCTCTGTCCATCAAGCTGTACTCCGTTAGTCTTTTTTGTGTAGGCCAGCCGGCTCCCCAAAGAAGTAGTGAAACGACCGGCAGTCAACCTAAGTTGGAGAGGCATTGTATATTTAAAATACTTTTCAGCTGCCTTATCAATGTTCATGATGTATGTACCTTCGTCAAATCCCTCTTCCAGGTTCCACTTAAGCTGATTCTCCGAGCTCCTGTATTGGTCTCCCCGGTTATAGTCAATATGCTGCCCCTTAAGCCTCAGATAGAAACTGTGTATTTCGTCCAGATTCAGACTGCCCCACAAATTGAAATCATTTTGTTTCTTGGTTCTTCGTTTGTGCCGAACATTGGTGTCACTGATTAACACAGGATCGTCAAATGTGTTGATCGAAGTCGTTTCAGAGCCACCCCAATCCCACAGTAAACGCTGAGCCATTGAACGCCTGAGATCAAATACCTTTTGAGCCTCGATCTGAAGCTTCTGCAACCGCACCTTCTGTGCTTCCTGTATTGACTGTGCAAAAGCACTATTTTCTGTCGGAACGTAAACAAGGCAACAGCTTAGAATTATGCCGAAAACACCTGCAATGAAGGATTTATATAGCCTGTCAACAACCTGTTCCATACTTTTTCTACCCCGCTTCAGCCAAATCCTCATGATTGTGGACATGATGATTGTGCACATTCAATATGATTGGTACTTCCGCATTTATGTCCGCCTACATTCATGTGATCAATAGTATCACTGAATACCTGTTTAATACCATCTCGTATTGCTACCATTGTAGCAGTGGTAAATTCATTATTATTAACGTTTTCTATATTTGCCAATACGGAATCGATATTAGTTTTTATACTAGCAAGAGCGTCTGTCTCTCCAAAATCATTTACATGGGCAACGAGAAAGGACTTTGCCTGATTTATAGTAGTCCTTGATGGAAGCAATGTTTGTGCTAACATCTTCTGTTGCCATGACACTCGGCCTCCAGAAGATGGTGCGCAACACCTGTCTGTTAGTAAAATT
>CAXGMX010000253.1:0-2077 GCA_964010955.1 uncultured bacterium | reverse complement strand
AGGATTAAGCGCCTGGCCAACTCGCCATTCCGTCCAAGCCTTATTTCAGTCAACTTTGTTGCAAAACTAATAAAAATAGGAGATGCTGGAATTAATTATATAGAAATTGAATTTAGTGTCAATCAAGATTAATTTAGTTCTTGACGGTACAGGATGCAGGGTTAAAATAACACACTTTTAAAAAACTTTAGTTAATAAAGGAATACGAATATGACTATCGGAAAAATAGGAATAATTGGCGGTAGTGGTTTGTATAACATTGAAGGAATAACAGATGTTGAAAATATTAAAGTAGAAACTCCATTCGGAGACCCTTCTGATCAATTCATCACAGGAAACCTTGAAGGAAAAAGAGTTGTCTTCCTGCCTCGACACGGAAAAACCCACAATATATTACCGTCTGAACTGAATTTCCGCGCAAATATATACGGCATGAAGAAGCTGGGAGTGGAGAGGATAATTGCTGTCAGCGCCGTGGGAAGTATGAAGGAGGAAATTAAACCTCTCGATATTGTCATTCCCGACCAGTTTCTGGACCGTACAAGGGGTAGAATAGGTACCTTCTTCGGCGACGGAATTGTCGGACACGTAAGCCTCGCTGATCCGGTTTGTAGTGCTCTTGCTGAAACGCTCCATCAAGCCGCAAAGAATGCCGGAGCCACAGTTCACAAGGGAGGCACTTACGTATGCATAGAAGGACCTCAATTTTCAACGAGGGCAGAATCATTAACCTATCGCCAATGGGACGTAAGCATTATCGGCATGACAAACTTACAGGAGGCCAAACTGGCCCGTGAAGCCGAGATATGCTACAGTACGCTTGCTCTTTCTACTGACTATGACTGCTGGCATGAAGGAGAGGAAGACGTTACCGCTGAGATAGTCCTTCAAAACATAATGAAAAACGTTGATATGGCGAAAGCCATCATCAAACATGCCATCCCAATGATTGAAGGTGAAAGAGGATGTGGGTGTGTTAATGCGGCAAGTAATGCCATTGTAACTCAGAAGGAAAACATCCCGGACGAAGTGAAGGAAAGATTGAGTGTTATATTTGGAAAATATTTATAAAATTTTCCGTAATAACCCATGGCAGGCTACTTTTGCCTTATGTATTTATATCGCAGGATAAGTATAAGTGCACTAAATGACACTGCGGCCGAATTAGCCACAATTATTATCATATCCCCAAGGTGTATGCCATATGATATCCATAGCGATACGCCAAACATCAAGAGTATATACATAGCGGGAGACACATCATCCAGTCTCTTTGTCCGAATACCCTTTACTATCTGAGGAATAAAACCGATAGTAGTACACACTGCGGCGAATATGCCTACAATTTTCCATTCCATATAATTTAGCTCTTTCAAATAAAAAGGGAGGACAGATTTTTAAAAAACCTATACCCCTTTTTTAAAAAAAGGAGTAGGCCAATTCGAATATAAGGTGTTTTTATATCATGTCATGCCCAACCGAATAATACTCGTTTCCTCACTCTGTGTGGAAACGAGTATCAAGGTTGTTCCGTACATGCCTGCGGTTAAGCTTACCGTCTTAGAAGGTAATAAAGCTTACCAGGGGTATTAAAATTCTCCGTCTTTTGGAGGGCATCTTTGCCTATCCCGAAGAAGACGCTTGCCCTGGCAGCCGTCTTGATAGCGTTCTCGATATCATGACCCAGAACAAAGAATGACTGTTCTGCCTCTCCGCCTGTTTCCATCACTGCAAATGCCAGCCCTCCCAGAGGGAAAATCCCTTCACCGGTAGCTATACTCCGCATCGGTGTAGCAGGTAAACCTATTGAACTGTTATAAACAGTATGGTCCCATTTCCTTTTTTACATCGTCACTAAAAACAGCAAATCCGTAGCCCATTAACTGAACCGCTCCTCCGTTTTCCTTCCCGACAGCCTGGAATATCCTGAAATTCTCAGCAATAAATTCACTCAACTCCTGCGGATTCTTACTACTGACGTATCCATCCCTGAAAAGAGTCAATGTCTCTATCTGATTTTCTGGAGTAAAACCTATTGATTTAAAGGAATCAGGGTATGATTCTATTTCCTCGAAAT
>CAXGMX010000252.1:0-2087 GCA_964010955.1 uncultured bacterium | reverse complement strand
GTACTATATCAAAACTGCGGCCTGACATCCTCCGCCAGCTGTTTATGGCAAATGAAACGTCTTTAAGGAGTTTAGGATATCTTATAACCGGAATAGAATGATAGTACAGCCGGCTATTGTTGTTCTCCCACTCGCTGGCAAATATATGTACTTCGTGCCCTCTCTCTGCCAGCCTGCTTGCAAGCTCAGCAAGGTACCCTTCCCCCCCTCCTTTTGCCGGTAAATATTTATATATGTTTAAGGCTATTTTCATGGGCGATATATATTGTTAAAATATTGAGGGCGTGATTAAGTCTTGAATATTAGATCACCTGTAAATCGTTTGTAAAACGGTAAATATTCAAGAGCTTCTTTTTGATATTTCTTTGATTCTTCCAGTTGGCCCTGGCTGTATAGGCCCTTTGCAACTTTGATACTGTACATGGCAATTCTTTTCCTTAATATCTTTTTCTCTTTTTCATCAAGGTCTGTATAACCATTGTAAACCTTTTTGAAAACTCTCAGGTTCTCCTTATCAAAAAGAAGATCGTCTTTTGATGCATTTCTATCATGAATCCTGTACCTTGTAAGCTCTTTATCAACAAAACCGCATTGGAATCTTTTCGCTACTCTCAGGAACATGTCATATTCGTCTCCGAGAGTAAAAGATTCATCATATGGGCCAACGGCATCCAGGCATTCTCTTTTTACCATAACGGTTGAAGTCTGAATAAAGCTTTTTGAAAGAAGTTCTTTGAATATCCAACCGCTGTATCCTTTCTCAGGCTTTGTTCTCAGTTCTTTGCCATCTCTGAAACTGGTATATTTAGCATAAACTAATCCTACCTGAGGATTATTGTTAAAATGTTCCATCTGTATCTTGAGCTTATCGGGGACCCATAAATCATCATGGTCAAGAAACGCTACGAATTCGGCATTAGATAAACTTATACCCGCATTCTTGGCACTTGCAATCCCTCCATTTTCCTTGTAATGATACCTTATATCCTGCATATATGGAAGAAGTGCATTTCGTGTACCGTCCTCCGAGCCGTCATCGACAACAATAATCTCATAGTCATTATATGTCTGCCTGAGGACCGATTCTACAGTTTCTGCAATAAACTTTTCGTTATTAAAAGTATGTATTATTACGCTTACTGTTGGCATGATATTTTGGGAATTCTACAACTTAACAATAAGGTACTCATTGGTTGATTTGATTGTTTCGCATTTATTCTTCAGGTAGTCGAGTAGTTCACTGTCAATCGCCTCCTGTTTAGTTGTAACAAAATATTTTGTCACCTTTCCGTCTCAAGTCTTTTATGCTCTCTATTGAACAGTCATATGCATACCTGGTCCAACCCCTTCTATTGGAATAGTACAGGATCTCAGGGCCACCCCACAAGGCACCTATTATAAGATCATTCCTTGGAACTACTTCGTCAACAATCTTGCCTACTTCATAGATAGGATAGTCCTTTGCAAGTCTTTCTGCTTTATACCTACCGGTTATCTTGTGGTGAATTATAAGAGGAAGTGAAACAATCATGGACACAAATAACACTAATAATACTACTTTTATTAAGCCTGTTATCTTATATGCATTTATCAGCCTCACGGAGTTACTAATGGCATACCCTACCATCAAAGATGCAGGGGCTATAATTGTTATTGTGTGGTATGTATGCCACGCAGTACCTTCTCCCCCCAAAAAGAATGATATGATTATGGCGAGTAGCCAGTAATGAATGTATCTCAACTCTTCTTTCTTGATAGTGAAAAGTATACCCTAAAACGAAGAATATTCCACCAATATATATTAAGCAGCTCTCGAATATCTCAGCATAGAATATTCTATAGTAGAAATATGGATCTATGTAAGTAGAATAGCCGCTTAGGTGGAAGTTGCCCCATAATAAACCGTTTATGCTACCAAGGTAGGTAGAATGTTTGCACCACAATATGACAGGTACAAGGCTTATAATGGCAAAAAGCCATAATTTCCATTGTAATATGAAACTAATCCTGTACTTTCTCAAACAAAGATATAACAGAGGCAGTCCTAAACATATTGTGGGCATTTTTACCAGGAATGCTGCGGTTGC
>CAXGMX010000251.1:0-2088 GCA_964010955.1 uncultured bacterium | reverse complement strand
TTTGTAGAAATCAACTGTTTCCTGCCATTTCTTACAATATAGGATAGTATTTGTGTTTTTTGGAGAGAAAGTATCTGTCATCTATTCGAGAATTTCTTATGAAATAACATAGTAAATTACTTTTTAAACATATTGACATTAAAACACAAAGCTGCCGGATTTCAAATGTTCTTTTTGGGACTCCGGTATCCGGCCGGAAATGATCCGGATAAATTATGACTAATACGGTGTGAAAGTTACCTTTATATGCTCGCCATTCATTGCTTCAACAGCTCTCTCAATCCTGGATAATGGATCAATTATTATATATCTGGAAAACGAACTCCTTTTTCGTTTGGGGCTCATCTTGATTCTCTTTAGTGGATCTCTTGTTTCCCTGGGATTCATTTCCAGGATTTCTCCTTTGACGTTTGCCTCAATATTTGCTGATGAACTTATACCTGTTATCCTTGAAATCTGTTTAAGGGAATCGTCAGCGTGCAGGTATGCCATCCCCTCATCAGTCAGGCGGTACTCCGTAATTCCATAATGTGAACATACTTTAAATGTAATATGTCCGTCAGAGTTTCTCTCGAAGAATTCAGTTGAGTTTCCTATCATATTCATCAGATCTGACCTTGAGGGGTAAGCGCTTTTGATTAATAATCTTATTCTTTCTTTCTCAATTTCACTGTCATTCATGGGAGAGCCATCTTTCTCTCGTTTCTTGATTTTATCTTCTAATGAAAGGCAGTAAGACGCATGGAAATGGAATAAGATCATATTGTCATTTTCATTCATCAACGCGTCCAGGAACTGAATATCAAGCTTTGCTTTAGTTATATAGTTCTCATCTATCTTTTTTTCTGGTTCTTCGTTGTAACCTATTTCGATCCATTTCTCCTGGCGGGGTAAGTATGCCCAGGATTCCTCTATTTGTGAAGTTTCTATGAGTTTCCTCATTTCTAATATTCCTTCTTCTTCGTTCTCGTATATTACGGTTTTGTATTGGTTCCTGTTGTTAACAACGAGTTCATTGATAACATTGTATCCTTCTTCCTTGTTTGTATCTTCAACGGCTAATGAAACATGATTAAGCCATAGTGTAAGAGTATATAAACAAACCCATAGTAGCATTGTTCGAAATGTGTAATTTGGAATCAGCTTAATAGTCATTTTTAATTATTTGTTGAAATAGTTACATTTTAGATGTGCGAAAAATAGTTTTCATATTATAATAAAACTTTAGTTTTTTAACAGATTAAACAGTGGAATATAGCGGTAAGAGGAGATAGAAATATGTCTTTTCCGGAGAAGGCAAAAGAAAATTATTTAGAGGGCTTTGCCTGTGCAGAAAGTATACTTCATGCAATGAGGGATGAAGGTTTATGACGGTACTTTGTATTTGCCTGAGCCTGTTTTGTATAAATCATTGCCTTTTGTATCGTTTACGACTATTGCCGGAAAGTTTTCTACCTCCAGCTCGCGAATGGCTTCCGGCCCAAGGTCTTCAAAGGCTATAATCCTGACTCTCTTTATCCTCTTTGCTATCAGTGCTGCTGCACCACCGACTGCAGCAAGGTAAACAGCCTTGTATTCTTTCATTGCTTCTATTACTTCTTCAGACCTGCCGCCCTTACCGATTGTGCCCTTAAGCCCCATTTTAAGAAAAATTGGAGTATATGTGTCCATCCTGTAGCTTGTTGTCGGGCCTGCAGAGCCAATCTCCTGTCCGGGCCTGGCAGGCGCAGGGCCTACGTAATAAAGCAATTGCCCTTTCAAGTCGAAAGGCAGGTCCTTGCCTGATTCAAGCATTTCTACAAGTCTTTTGTGGGCGGCATCTCTTGCAGTGTATAATATCCCGCTAATCCTGACCTTGTCGCCAGCCTCAAGCTTTTCGACATCAGAATCACTTAGCGGAGTTTCTAAATCAATGTATTCTGTCATAAATAGATATTCGTTAGATCACAATAGTTTTGTGCCTGTGTGAATGGCACTCTATATTTACTGCAACCGGAAGAGTGGCGATATGGCAGGGATAGGTCTCTACATGTACTGCTAATGCCGTTACTTTTCCACCAATCCCTGCGGCCTATCCCGAGTTTGTTG
>CAXGMX010000250.1:0-2123 GCA_964010955.1 uncultured bacterium | reverse complement strand
ACGCCACGTATAAGGCATAAAAGAGGTTATTATACCAGGAAGAGGCAAATAAACTGATGGCAAATAAGGTGTCAAAAGATGGATTGAGGGCGATTCATAAAATTAAGAAGAATTTTCCAGGGGCGAGTATTCAGGATATAAGTGATTTGTTTTGTAAAGAAGGAGATTGTAATAACCTATGAAGATTGAATCAAAAATCAGTAACATAGAAAACCTTTGTGGAAAAGCATGAAAAGACTATTAAGCGTTGATGATGTTGCTGAGTATTTAGGTGTGCCAAGGAGTACCATCAGGTATTGGTGCTTTACAAAAAAGCTTCGCCACTATAAGATTGGACGCCATTTGAAGTTTGAGCAAACTGATATTGATGAATTTTTAGAATCCAATTTAGTGGTAAAGGAGGTAGTATGGGCGTATATAGTAAAAAGGGCAAAGATGGTAAATTGTGCTGGTACATTGATTATTACTTTGACGGTAAGCGTATGAGGAAAAGTGTAGGCACTTCCAAGACTTTGGCAGAAAAAGCCCTGGCTGTTCGGAAGACAGAAATATTACAGGGTAAATACAATCTCAAGTCTAAACTAAAAAGCCCATTCTTTGAAGTCTTTACACCAGAGTATTTGGAATACTCTAAGGCACACAAGAGATCATATCGCAGGGATGTGGATATAATTAAAGCGTTGATGCCGTACTTTAAGGGATACAGGCTGTCGCAGATAACGCCAGAAATGATAGAGAAGTATAAGCTGAAAAGGATGGAGGTGGTAGCAAAGTCAACTGTTAATAGGGAATTAGATACCTTTTCAAGTCTATTTAACAGGGCAATAGAGTGGGGCAAGACTGAGACTAACCCCTTAAAGATAGTTAAGGATTTCAAGGTAGACAATCGCATGGAAAGAATATTATCAAGGGAGGAGGAATTGAGATTGTTGAAAGAAGCTCCAGACAATCTCAGGCCTATCCTGTTGGTAGCCCTTCACGCTGGTATGAGGCTTGGAGAGATATTAAACCTTCCATGGGAGTTTGTCGATATACAACAAGGCGTGATTACTGTAACAAAAACAAAGAGTGGAAAAGAACGAAAGATCCCTATGAATTATATTCTAAAGGATATCTTCACTGAGCTTGATCGAAAAAAGGATAATCTTAAATGGGTTTTCTTTAATAACAAAACAGGAAAACCAGTAGGATGGGTTAAGACAAGTTTTAGAACGACATGTAAGAAAGCATGTATAGAGGGGCTGAGATTTCACGATCTCAGGCATACCTTTGCCACAAGGCTTATCCTTAATGGTGTTGATATAGTGACCGTGAAAGAGCTTTTGGGGCATTCAGAAATTCAAACCACAATGCGCTACAGTCATCCCACTCCTTTGTCAAAAACCTTGGCAGTAGACACCCTGGCAGATGGCATTTCTTCAAAACATGGACACTTTATGGACACCCAAGAGGTAAAAGGGGTGAATACCACGAATGGTGGCGACAGCGTAAATACTTACTACTACAAGGGGTATAATGATCGGGGCGAGCCGATTCGAACGGCCGACCTCGGCGTCCCGAACGCCGCGCTCTAAACCAAGCTGAGCTACGCCCCGTATGTTGCCCAAGCCTCCCAGGTAACATTCTTTCAGCCGGGTATGCTGAGTATCCTTCTTGCAATCTCAAAGTAAATGATAATTCCAGTTACATCTATAATGGTAGTAATAAGAGGGGCTGACACGATTGCCGGATCAAGTCTGAGATAGCTGAATATAAGTGGGGTGGCCGCTCCTGCAAGGTTTCCCACTGTAACTACGGTTGCTACAGAGACGCCTACTGTGATTCCCAGCATTGTATTCTGGAGCAGGAATATTGCTATAAAAAATGCGGTAGTTCCGAGGACTGCGCCAATGACAAGACCGGCACAGGCTTCTCTTACGAGCACTTTCCACCATTGTTTTAATGTTAACTCTCCCGTTGCCAGTGCTCTTATTACGAGTGTGGATGATTGCGAACCTATATTTCCCCCGGCACCCATCAGCATGGGTATAAAGTATGCAAGTGCTACTAGCGAACTGAGAGCCAACGAATAATTTTGTAGTACTTTACCTGAGATAGTAGCCGCCAGTATCAGGACAAATAAC
>CAXGMX010000249.1:0-2133 GCA_964010955.1 uncultured bacterium | reverse complement strand
TTGGCACCATTCAGGTTGGCACAACTCAGGAAGGCACGACTCAGGTTGGCACGACTCAGGAAGGCACTACTCAGGTCACAATCTGAACAATCCCTTGTTGCCTTTGCTTTTTTTAGATCAGTTTTGTCATAAGCAGAAACTTGAAATGCAAACACAAACGATATGATTAAGGCAAATAGAACAGGAAAACATATGGGTAGTAAGTGTTTTCTCATATCATGCATCCAGACTAGATGATTAGAATAATATGGAAATGGTTGTGTGAATGAATTATACACCTGTGGATATATAAAGCAAGGGATTTGTCTCCGCTTCACCACCTATTTACGTTTGATATATGTGAAAGGCAACTTAATCATCAGGATACACAGGGATATTACAGGTGAGATGTGGTTTGGGGTGTGGTAGGAATGAGGGATGAATAAAAAATAAAAAAATATCCTACTGATATTTTTTTTCAGTTAACTGCTGAGTTGCAGAGAAAGGCTGAGAGTAAGGAGAGAGAGAAAATGAAATTTTGGACGCAGATATACGCAGATAAACTCCGATGCACACAGAAGTTAAAGTCGAGATGCCAGTGGCACAAGGAAATTTGCCCGAGACGCTTCTTTTGCATTTTGTAAAATAAATAGGTTGATAGGAAATAAATAAAGAATAGAATGTATTATTAGTTATTAAGTCAATAAAAATTGTATCAGGCTTCTTCATTAAATTGTCAAATCCAGAATTAGGAGGTATTCATGTACGAAAAAAGTATAGAACCACTGAACAAAGCTGTGGCAGAAGAATTAAGTGGAGTAAATCAGTATATGTATTTCCATTTTCATTGTAGTGATCAAGGATATGATCTACTGGCCAATCTTTTCAGGAAAACAGCGATAGAGGAAATGATACATGTTGAGGTCCTCGCGGAAAGGATTCTATTTCTTAAAGGTGATGTGGAAATGCAGCCATCAACCAAGACAGAAAAGATTCGCAATGTTGCAGACATGTTGACAGAGGCGAAATCAATGGAAGAGAGTAGCACTAAACTATATAATGAACTGGCTATAGAATGCGGCTCAAACGCTGACTCTGCTTCGAGAAAACTTCTCGAGGAACTTGTCATGGATGAGGAACGCCACTTTGGACTATTTGACACCGAGTTTCAAAATATGAATAAATTTGGTGAGCAGTATTTAGCTTTACAATCCATTGAGCGAAGCAAAATAATATCAACGCAAACCGGAGAGAACCCGACAAATCTATAAAAACATAATCTTTCTTTAGAAACAGTCAATAAATTTTCTGGGGGGAAAAATGCCTATTTATGATGATATTCTAGCTACAATCGGAAGAACACCCGTTAGTAAAAATAAATAAGATACCTGACGGAGAGTGCGCAAATATTTATGACAAAGTTAGAGATGTTCAATCCGGCCGGCAGTGTAAAAGACCGTATCGGTCTGTCAATGATACTGGATGCAGAAAAGAAGGGATTGCTGAAACCAGGAGATACAATAGTAGAACCTACATCCGGTAATACCGGGATTGCATTGGTAATGGTAGCCACCGTCAGAGGATACAAGACCGTATTTACAATGCCGGAGACTATGAGTCTCGAAAGGCGCGCCCTTCTCAGATATTTTGGAGCAGAGATTGTCCTGACCGAAGGTCCAAAAGGGATGAAAGGCGCCGTTGAAAAGGCGGAAGAGCTTGTTAAAGAAAAAGGGTATTTTCAACCCCAGCAATTTGATAATCCGGCCAATCCGCAAATTCATCGTGATACAACCGGCCCAGAAATAGTTGAGGATTTCAAGGGGAAAGACTTGCACTATTTTGTAGTAGGCGTCGGGACCGGTGGTACTGTAAGCGGAGCCGGTGAGGTGCTTAAGCAAAATTTCAAAAACATAAAAAATATATCTGTGGAGCCGAAAGAGTCACCTGTCCTGTCAGGAGGCGGTCCGGGGCCCCATAAAATTCAGGGAATCGGGGCAAGGGTTCGTACCCGGTATCTATAACAAGGACGTGGTCGACGAAGTGAAACAGGTTTCAGGAGAAGAAGCATTCTATCATGGCAAAGCGCCTTTGCAAAAGATGAAGGTATCTTCTGCGGTATCTCTTCCGGTGCAAATATGCATGTAGCGTTACAGG
>CAXGMX010000248.1:0-2136 GCA_964010955.1 uncultured bacterium | reverse complement strand
AGAATAGATAAGGATGGAAGAGTAAGAGAAATATTTGTGGTAAAGGATTCTTTTATTCTTTGTCTGGCAGTTGATGATAATAATGATGTTCTTGTTGGTACAGGAAACAGGGCAAAGCTCTTTAAGATTAATAGTAATGAAGAGCATAGTTTGCTTCATGATTTCAGCGAATCACAGATTCTGGATATTATTTCATATAAGGATGGAACCAAATACATGGCAACCGGAAATAATGCAAATATTTACCAAATATCAGGCGTATACTCTAATGAAGGCACCTATGAATCTGTTGTTCATGATACTACGTATATCTCTTCATGGGGATGCATATCATGGAAAGAAAAGATACCATCACAAACAAATATCTTATTGTCTACAAGATCCGGAAATAATAAAAAGCCTGATAGCACATGGAGTGACTGGACCAGGGAATATCAACAGAATGGAGGAAAGATACAAAGTCCTCCGGCCCGTTTTATACAATACCGCACTACCCTTACGACTGACAACTCTAAGGCTACACCTGCCCTTGACAATGTCAGCATTGCATACCTGCCGCAAAATCAGTCACCCATAATCAGAAATGTTGAAGTTACTACTCCAAGACATTTTCCCAGTGATGCATTAGATAATAATAATGACACTGATACAAAGAAGACGGCTCCTTCCTCCCCGGACAATGTATATCTGGGAGGCATCCAAAGAAATGTTTATGAACACGTAGCACACGAACCAAAGAAACTGATATCATGGGAAGCAGATGACCCTAATAATGATAGAATGGAATTTGATCTTGAATATAAGAGTGTGGATGAAAACAAATGGAAGGAGCTGAAAAGAAATATTAAAAAAGAGAATGAATTCTATTGGAATACAAACAGGATACCTGACGGGTACTACCAGGCAAAAGTCATAGCGTCTGACGACCTGGACAATCCATTAGAACTTGCGCTAAGGGAGGAAGTGGAGAGTGATACTTTTCTAATAGATAATACCAGACCGGTTGTATTAGATACTTAAAACGGTTATTGGGGGCGACTCGACAGACAGCCACGGCAGGTCCGGCTATAGCATAATTGTATCGGGCATCGCAAAGGATGAAATGTGTAATATAACCGACATTCAATATTCCATAAATTCAGGAGATTGGCAGACTGCATTTCCTGAAGACAAGATCTTTGATTCAACGGAAGAAACTTTTCTGCTTAAGATCCCCTACATTTCGCCTGATGAACATACCATCGTAGTCAATGCAATAGATCATGAGGGTAATATAGGCAGCAGCAGGATAGTATTCAATCCGTAGTTGATTATTGAAAGTTTTTTGGGAATCAGATTATGGTTGAAAGAAAGAAGATTATTGATGGTTTTAAACATGCATTTGCAACTGGTGGAGAGAAGCTTGAGGAGGATGACACTGTATTAATCAGAAAGCTGGCAGATTTCGTGGTCAGGAGAGATATGGCCGTACCTGCTGTTATGTTTCTTGAATCCGTTCGTCCCTTAAATTTTGTTGGCAGTCAGTCCATGATCTTTTTTAAGCCAATCCTTTCACGTTTTTTCTCCAGAGACGAATATGACAGAATAGCCAACATTTTAGAAAAAAGAGAAGTAGTAGATCTGCTTATAAGAGAGATTGAACAAAAGGCCAATGCCAAAAGCTAAAGAACCAAAATGACTAACGATCTTAATGTAATAGTTGCCACAGATTGCGGCAGTACGACAACAAAGGCAATACTCATAGAGAAAAAAGGTAACGAATACCGCCAGACATTCAGGGGTGAAGCGCCGACAACCGTAGAGTCGCCTTTCGAGGACGTGACAAGAGGTGTGCTCAACGCCTTTGCCGAGCTTGAAGAGTTATCAGGCCGAAAGATACTGGATGGCGAGAAGATTATTACACCTGCAGAAGGCGATACAGGTGTTGACATATACATATCAACCAGCAGTGCTGGCGGCGGGCTTCAAATGATGGTTGCCGGTGCAGTAAAGACTATGTCTGCACAAAGCGCACAAAAGGCTGCACTCGGCGCAGGTGCAATAGTTATGGACGTAATTGCCTCAAATGACAAACGCCTGCCACATGAGAAGATCGAGAGAATAAGAGAATCTGCGCCCGGATATGATACTGTTATC
>CAXGMX010000247.1:0-2158 GCA_964010955.1 uncultured bacterium | reverse complement strand
AAACTTTCAATAAATATCCAGATATTAATAATCTTCTCCCCGCCATGGGTTATGACCGGAAACAAATTCTTGAACTTGAAGAAACCATTAATCAAACAGATTGTGATATCGTCATCACCGGCACACCAATAGATTTAGGCAGGATAATCAAGATAAATAAACCTATTGTCAGGGCAAAGTACGAACTTCAGGAATTAATCAAGCCCGGCTTGAGTGATATAATTCAGGCCTTGCTATAAAGCAGGCATAATGGTGGGTGAGTCGTTAAAATTTGCTTGACTTTAGCTTGTTAATCAAAGAACATTCAGTATGGAAAAAGATGTTTTTGAAACAGAAATAATCCCGGATATAACTCTTAAAGGAAGTAATAAAAGTGTTGTAGCCTATAAAATTCTGGGAATCAGATAACAAGTTTTTTGAGGAGAAACAGTTTTTGACAGTAGAAGGAAAACTATCTAAACTAAAGGAAATTATCAGCGAACTGAAAAGTGTTGTTGTCGCATTCTCAGGTGGCGTGGACAGCACACTTGTTACTAAAGTATGCTATGACATTCTCAAAGACAACTCTATGGCTGTTACGGCAAGGTCGGAAACCTATCCTGACTTTGAATTCAAAGAGGCGCAGAAACTTGCAAAAGAGATAGGCATAAAACACCTTGTAATAGATACCAGTGAGCTGGCGATCGAAGGATTCGCAGATAATCCCCCTGACAGATGTTATTTCTGTAAGACTGAACTCTTCGGAAAATTGAACGAAATTGCCGGACAGCATGGTTTCCTGCACGTTGCAGATGGTGCGAATTTAGACGACACAAAGGAATTCCGTCCGGGATTAAAGGCCTCTAAAGAACTGAATGTTAATAGCCCTTTAAAGGAATCTGGTATGACAAAAAAAGACGTACGCGAAGCCTCAAGAATGTTAAACCTTCCTAATTGGAACAAGCCCGCATATGCCTGCATGTCATCCAGATTTCCATACGGACAGTCTATTACGGAGGAAAAACTCAGAATGGTATCAGAAGCAGAGAAATACTTAAGGAATTTAGGCCTGGAACAATTCAGAGTAAGACATCATGAAACGATTGCAAGGATTGAAGCCTTGCCGGAAGACATACATATTCTTACCAGTCCTCCCACAAGAGAGGAACTGCTATGCAAATTTAAAGAAATAGGTTTTACATATGTTACACTGGATTTAGAAGGTTACCGCAGTGGAAGTATGAATGAGGTCCTCAGCGTCAGCACCACCCAAAACCAACAATGAATACTAATAATGAAATACCACAGGAAGAACTATTAAAGAAAAAAGCTGAAAGCATAAGAAACATGTTTGGCTCTATTGCCAGAGTATATGATTTTCTGAATGCGCTTTTAAGTCTTAACTTTGACAAGTCATGGAGAAAGTTTGCAGCAAAAGTAAGTGACATAAAGCCTGATACCAAAGTACTGGATGTTTGTACCGGCACAGGCGATCTTGCCATCTCGTATTCAAAGTTATTAAATGGAAACGGGCTCGTAGTCGGAAGTGATTATTGCCACGATATGTTAAGGTATGGATTACCGAAGATCAAGAAAAGACATTTAGAAAATAAGATCAAGCTTATAGAGGCCGATACGTTACAGCTTCCTTTCCGTAACAACGCCTTTGAGATATCTACGGTTGCCTTTGGTATAAGAAACGTAGCAGACCTGGATGCGGGAATAAAAGAGATGGGAAGAGTGGTCGGGCCAAATGGCAGGGTTGTAATACTGGAATTTTCTCAACCGACAAATTTCCTTTTCAGACGAATATATTTTTTTTATTTTACCAGGATATTACCAATGATCGGAAGGTTAATATCCAAGAGCAAGATTGATGCATATACATATCTACCGCAATCGGTCCTGGCATTTCCTGACAAATTAAGCCTGAAAAAGAGGATGGAAGCGTGCGGCCTGGAAGATGTGAAGTTTTTTACAAGGACATTAGGTATAGTCACAATTCACATAGGAAGAAAGCCCTCAAGTCCTCAACATACTACTTAAATTGTGAATTTTTATGTTGATATTGAATGTATATGAAATAAAATAACAAACCAATGGGGTATAGTGTAATGGTAGCACGATAGATTCTGGTTCTATTTGTCCGGGTTCGAATCCTGGTACCCCAGTTTGTTAC
>CAXGMX010000246.1:0-2164 GCA_964010955.1 uncultured bacterium | reverse complement strand
ATTATAAACCTACGGATATATAAAGCAAGGGGTTTGTCTCCGTTTCACCACCTATTTACGTTTGATATGTGAAAGTTCTATTTGTAGTTGTAATGGAGGGGAGTAATGTGTGAAGGAATAATCAAATAAAAACAAAGGATCAAGCAAGACCTGACACTTTTCTTATTAGAAATATTGTTTGATTCCCCAAAAGGATGCACTCTTATGGAACGACTCTTCAAGGTCAATCTCTACAATTATTCCCCATTCATACTCTGGAATCCAATCCCAGGTACCTAATACAAACACTCCTCTGTAGTCATAATATTCCAATTCAGAAAATCCCTCGCCACTCTTACACGCTTCAATTCCCTTTGTCAAGCTTCCTGTTTTGGGATTAATACCTTTTAGTTCCAAAGCAGTTCTTTCCTCTATCATGCCTTTCCTTTTTAGCCAATGCACAAACCGTGATTCTGTGATTAAAAATCCATCGGCATTGACAAGATACATTTCCCCGCTTGCACCGATTTCAGTGCTATGCATAAACTTGTTAAAATCCTCCAAGTCTACTCGGAGAATTACCACGCCTGCAAAATCCCCAGTGCTATGTTTAACTTTAGCGGAAATGAGCATCGTTGGCACGCCACGTTTTGCCCTGACAGCTTTATTCGAAGTAAATAATTTTGTCTTTTTTATATTACTGACAAAGACATCATTTTCTTTTGCCTTAACAAAATAGTCTTCCCCGGAAATATCCTTGCCCATCATTCTTTTTCAGTTGTTAACATTACAATGCCTGCAGAATTACATATAAAGATCTCCTTATATTTATACTCATCCCTGAGAAACTCCAAATAGTTACTGGCCGTAATAAATTCCTCTATTGATAAAACACCCTTTGTATACTGAAGAGATTGTGGTTTACGAGCAATTGACAATGCATTATTCTTATACTTGTCCATGCGATTCTTTATAAAACTGATATGCTGACGCATAAGTCCACGCAGGTTTTTAATGGTAGTATCCTGAAAATATTTTCGTATGTCCTCACAGGATTCATCCAGGTCAATTTCCGCGATAACTCCCCAATTATATTCCTCCATCCAAATCCAATAACCAAGCACTCTCGTACCTCGATAGTCCATATACCCATACCCACTATCATTGAAACCTTTGCCCCCGGAGATACATTTCCTTGCTGCCAGGGTTAAGTTATTTGTTTTGGGATTTATCACCGCCAGTTCAAGAGTTGTTCTCTTTTCGATAAGACCTCCTAGTTCGAGGGCATCTGTAAACCGGGATTCGGTTAACATATAACCGTTTTTATTAATTAAATAAATTTCTGCAGTATCTGTTGCATTCATTTTAAACATCAATGCATTAATTTGATTAATGTCGATACGGAAAACCAAAACTCCCAGGATCTGAGCATTTGCATCGAGGATTGGAGTTGATACAAACATGGTCGGCATCCCTAACTCCAACTGGCCATTTTCATTCTCGATTGGAACTTCCGAACCAATAATATCGGAAATAAATGTTTCTCCATTTTTTGCCTTTTGAAAATATTGCCTGGAAGATATGTTTGTCCTAGTATTATCAACATCTGAGGAAAGAACCACATTGCCTGCGGTATTTGCAACAAAAGCTTCTTTGTAATGATAAATATTCTGAACTGAGACAATATATTCAAGGGCTTTCAAGTAGTCAGATGTCGCATAGTAACGGTGCAAATCATAGGCAGCAACCCTGATGTTCTTTTTCTCATTTTTCAAATACTCCCTGATAACTTCAGCCTGCTTCTCTGCAATCCCTTGTAAGTCTCTTACAACACCCTCTCTAAAGACTTTAAAGGTATCTGAAATAACGGTTCTAGCCGTAAACATAGATAGTAGCAATAAAAACAAGACGTATACAACTAGTAGAGGTCTTTTTGTGTTAAGCATCTTCTTCTCCTTGTAAGTTCAAAAGATAGCAAGATTAAACATAAAATGTTACGGAATCTCAGACAATTCACAATTTCGCGGAACCTCGTTGGCCAGGATTTGATGATAGGAAATTGCTTTCTAAAGGTTTAGTAAGAAAAGAATTATTATCTTACTTTAAGAATTAAGATAGGTAGAAAGAACTAGGGGTATAATAATAGAAGTTGAATACTTAATTCAAGAGGAAATATACGTGGCGT
>CAXGMX010000245.1:0-2166 GCA_964010955.1 uncultured bacterium | reverse complement strand
CATGTTTAGTTCTTTCTGCTTATGTAGTCTGGAATTTTCCTCCGGCAGATTATTTCTTTGCTCTTCAGCAGCTTTGATTTTATTACAGATAAGTAAAAGGTATAATAGAAAGGCAGCTAAATATATACACCGCAAACTCTTGCTATCCTTAATCTTTATCATATTTTCTTCCCGCTGTATATTTAAAACGCCTTTTCCCCAAAAGATTCTTCAAACCGCTTGTTAAAAGATTCAGGCGTAAAGTTGAAATTCTGCGGACCGTAAACCTCTACAGAATACGCAGCAGTGACTGCTCCTATTTTTGCAGCATGGATGATGTCACTATCTGACAAAAAGAATCCCTTCATTAATCCCGCCCTGTAAGCATCGCCGGCTCCTGTAGGATCTTTTACAGAATCAACTTTGGCAGCAGGGATATCAGTATTTTTAGTTTGACCATGCTCCTTCATTATTACTACTGAACCTTGTTCACTTTTAGTTTGTACCAGTATCTCCGTCTTCTCCAGAATATCGTCAATAGTCATAGAGGTTTTATCCTGGGTCAACTGCAATTCATAGTCATTACATATGAAAATACTTTGACCCATCTATCATTTCTATTAACCGACTCTTTAGTCCAGGCAGGAAGGGATTGTCCCGGATCAAAAATATAATCGATTTTTTTCTGTTTATATATATTTGAAAAATTATACATATCATCCAGATTTCCCGGTGAGATTATGGCAACAGTGTCATCGTGTGTAACAGATTCAAAATCATAACCGGAACTGAACTTCATTGCACCCGGATTAAATGCCGTTATCTGATTATCTGACTTATCTGTAGTTATATATGCACCTGCCGTAAGTTCTTCATCAATGATCTTAATATGTTCCGTGGTAATATTACTCTTCACCAGCCAATCTTTATAAGAGTCAAAGTCACGCCCTGCAGTAGTTATTATGGTTGGGCTTTCACCAAGCAGGGAGAGGGCATATGCAATATTACCGGCAGTACCTCCAAAGTTTTCCTTTAAACCATCTATCATAAAACATACATTGAGGACGTGTATCTTATCCGGAAGTATGTGATCAGAAAACTTTCCCGGAAAGTCCATAATCCTGTCATAAGCAAGTGATCCTGAAACAAGAATATTCATTTTATCTCCTCTGAAACCGTAAATTCTCAATAAGGGGAGGTTAAAAATTTAAAAATGCATAAGACTTATTCAGATATAATAACTAATTGTTTTTTGAAAAATCTAGGAATATTAATGTGAAAAGAAGATAATGGAAGGCAAAAGAATGTTCACCGCTAAGACGCCCCCCGGACAAAAGACGCCGAGGACATAGCACGGAAAAGCACTGAAGTTAAAAACAAAAAAAGAAATAAGAAGAAAGATTCATGACCACCGTGAATTCATTGCGGCTGATTCTATTCCGCCAGATCCTCAATCTTAACGCCTTTGCTCTTGCGAATACTTCTTCTGGCAGATTCAATCCTTTGTAAAAACCGAGGGTCGTTTTCCAGCCTGTAATCAAACCAGTCTTCATCAGAGTTAAAACCAATCAAGACTCCTGCAGGTTTTCCATGACGTGTAACAATAATCTCTTTTTCTCGGCGCTATGCAAATACCCAGAAAGATTATCCTTTACTTTTGAAAGTGCAACTTGCTTCATCGTTTTTCTCCTTCTTACTCAACGCCTATTGTGTTTTCTTTGACAATTCTACACCGACTACTCTTTCCAGTTCGGCTATGTTTATTCCGAAGTCGGCCACTGCCCTGTAAAATGCAAGGTTAAAATCAAGCAGCACTCTCTGGCTGTCTATAAGATTCAGGAAATCAACCTTGCCTGCCTGGTAGCCGATCTCTGCTGCCTTAAGTGACTGTTCTGCCTGAGGTATAATACTATCCCTGTAAAGCTTAACCAGTCTTTCTGCAGTTTGTACTTTAAAAATGATAATCTTTCACGCCGAAAAGTGTCATGTTTTCCATGTTTTTGTATGCTTTTTCGCTGGCTTTCAGTCTGGCGTTTGCCTCTCTTACGCCTGCATCACGCTTCCTTTTCTGAAAGATCGGAATATTCATACTCAAAGTCCCCGTATATGAATCCCTGCTTTCGCCAATTGGTGAAGACATCACTGTCGACGGCAAATCATTTATAAAAGTATAGTTAAGACCGAATG
>CAXGMX010000244.1:0-2171 GCA_964010955.1 uncultured bacterium | reverse complement strand
AATAAACTAAGTAGAGTTAAATATTAAAAGCAATTTCATTAATGGATTAAGAATTACGGACGATAAAACTATAAGCATAGTTGAAAATGTTCTAATAGAATTTAATAAAGAAATAGTAAATGCGCTTAAAGATAAATCTTGTGAGGCAAAAAGATTTACCTCAAGGGAATATAGCATAATATCTGTTAAGCCAGAAAGCGAAGAATTAGGTTTTGTTGGAATTCCTACTAAAATTAAAATTAATGTTTTAAATGAAGTTATTAAATCAAATGAAGTACCTGTTATTGCTCCTTTAGGGATTGATGAAAATAATCAAACTTATAACATAAATGCTGATACTGCGGCCGGTACAATAGCAAAAAAACTTAATTGCCTGGAGAATCTGATGTTTCTGGGACATGTAAAAGATATTGAAACGTATTATGCGGCATCGGACATTTATGTGCATCCAACATTTTACGATTCGTGCTCTTTGGTAGTTACTGAATCTCTGGCAAGCGGGCTGCCGGTGATTACTACAAGGTATGATGGTGCAAGCGGCGTAATAGATAATGGTATAGAGGGCTTTGTGATGGGGGACCCGACGGATTACGAGGCATTAGCGGAGAAGATAAGCCTTTTCTTTGACGATGAATTCAGGGAAAAGGCATCCATTGCCGCACGGGAAAAAGCCGAAAAATATCCTGCTGAGAAAAACTGTGAAGAGATTATAGAAATATATAACGAAGTGGTGGCAGAATCTAATGAAGATACTATTCTTAGTTCAAGGTCTTGATGTGGCGGCAAGCAGATACAGGGTACTTCAATATCTTCCGTATCTAAAGGAACACGGAGTGCAGGCAACCGTTCTGCCTTTTCAGAAAGGGTTCTTTAAGAAGCTGAAGTTGTTCAAGAGCGTAAACGAATATGATATTCTGTTTATACAGCGAAAGAGATTCCCCATTCTCTGGCTTAAATATATAAGGAAGAATGCAAGAAGAATCGTTTATGATTTTGATGACTCCATAATGTACCGCAATTCAAAGGCCGCTAACCCGGAATCAAACACCCGGGTTAAAATGTTTAAGAATATGGTTAATGCCTCTGACTACGTTATAGCCGGAAATGAATATTTACAAAAAAACACTACACCATTTACACATAATGTTACAATCATACCATCGCCCATAGATATGTCGCTATATCCTCTAAAGAAATATTCGGAGAAAAATGATAACATAAACTCTGGGCTGGATTGGTGCTACCGGAAGTATTCATTATCTGGAGAAAATGAAGCCTGTATTTGAGGCTCTCGGTAAGAAATACGAAGACTTAAGACTGAAGATTATATGTAATGTATTTTTTGATTGTGACAATATTACTATAGAAAAGAAATTATGGAGTGAGCAGGAAGAAGTTGCGGACATTCAAAGCCTTGATATAGGCCTGATGCCTCTTATGGATGATCCATGGTCACACGGTAAGTGTGGGCTTAAGATATTGCAGTGCCTTGCAACGGGCGTTCCGGTAGTCTGCAGTCCGGCAGGAGTTAATAAGGAAATCGTTAAGAATGGTGTACACGGTTTCTGGGCAAATACCCGGGAGGAATGGATAGAGAAACTCGAAATCCTGATTAATGACCCTGACCGTAGGGAAAGAATGGGAATGGAAGGGCGAAAGAGAGTTATTGAACATTATTCACTTGAAGCAAATGCCCCAAGGATGTTAAAGATATTTCAGCAACTATCATCTTCTGCAAATTAATAATAAGATCAAATGGAACAGATAATTGAGGCAAAGAAGATACTCGTCAGAGCTCCCAATTGGGTTGGTGATGTTGTGATGGCAACTCCTGCATTCAGGTGTATCAGGGAGAACTTTGCCGATTCACACATAACTTTGCTGATTAAAAGGAACTTAAGAGGTATAGTAAATGGTTCTTCCTGGTTTGATGATGTTATTGAATTTGATTACGGAAGGAGAAAAAGTACAAAGGATTTCTTATCCTTAATCTACAAGCTCAGGCAGGAAAGGTTTGATCTTGGGTTTTTATTTCCTAATTCATTCAGTTCCGCTCTCATGGTGTGGCTGGGCGGTGTGAGCAGACGTATTGGATACAGGCGCGATGTCCGTTCATTCTTATTGACAGACGGCATAGAGAGGCTGAGTGAAAACGGAAAATTTCTGCCAAC
>CAXGMX010000243.1:0-2180 GCA_964010955.1 uncultured bacterium | reverse complement strand
TAATATCACAAAACCAACCACGGCCAGTGGAGTCTTGTAATTTTCTGCTGGCCTCCCGGCCAGTAATCCAGATGAATACATGTAGCGTAAAAGAACCAGATAATCACAGACCACAGCAACTTCGCGTCCCACAGGAAATAAGAGCCCCAGGCTACGTACCCCCACAGGCCGCCGAAGATCATGGATATTGAAAATGCTATCAAGCCGTATTGAAAGCCGAAGTCTATTATGTTCTCAAACCGCTTTTTATCTCCCTCTGAGAAATATCTTGCCATTGCCGCCGCAGCCGAACTTGTCCACAATGCGTAACAGAAGAAAGATATGGGGACGTGAAGGATATACCATATAGTCAACATCAGAGGAGGGGCGTATGACTGCTTCATTGAAAAGAAGACAGAGGCCACAACAAAAAAGCAGTATCCCACACAAAACAGGGATATCCTGTATACATAACTTTCTACTCTGGAATAACACAAAAGTACAATGAAGCAGGCAAGGGCAAATGCTGTGAAGGACTCAAACTTGTTTGTCAGCGGGAAATATTCTATGGAAATGCCCCTGGAAGTAATTGATAATGAATGTAGAATAACCCCGCCCAAGAGCACATAAAACCTTGTCCCCCTGCCCAGAAAGCCGATTACCCAGTAAGAGGTGTAAATAAGTAATGAACACCAATACAAGCTAATAGACAAATTTATAAATAACTGTGGATCCATTTTATTAATTGACTAATTTTAAATCCCCCTTCTATAAAGGGGGGGGAACACGTCCACCCTGAAGGAGGAGAAGAATTGTTAAAATAGAAGACTCAATGAGATTTATTGGCCGAACACCTGCCTTGTCTATACCTGTCTATACAGGGCAGGGTCGGAAGGGAATAACAGAATCCGGATAGTTGTTTACAGTCCCTCAATTTGTAGGGTGTATGGTTATTCCGTTGAACTCATTGGTCCACCGTGAGGTGAACTACCACCACCGTGAGGGTCACCACCACCATAGGTTGAAGTACCCGGCATAGGCATTCCAGCGTGCGGAGCAGGATTACCACGGCCAGTACTGCCACCATGAGGCGAAGCACCCTGACCACCATACATTGCACTACCATGAGCTGACATGCCACCATGACCACCAGGTGATGCATATGGCGCTGGTTTGTACAAAATGTTTACATCTGCATTGTCGTTTAATTCTTGTATTAATGTCATTGTTTTTTCATTAAAGAGTGCAAGCTTGACATTATCCTTTGTCTCTTCAAACGTGACGTCTTTGCCCACCTGCTTATCAGTAATCTTAATTATGTGGTAACCAAACTTAGTCTTGACAGGTTCACTGATACCATTTACCTCCGTATTAAAGGCCGTTTTCTCAAATTCTTCCACCATTTGCCCTCTGGCAATAACACCTAATTCCCCACCACTTTTTGCAGAAGGGCAATCGGAGTTTTCCTCAGCAAGCTTTGCAAAATCAGCCCCATTATCAAGTTCTTTCTTTAATCTTTCTGTATCTTCTTTTGCCTTATTCAAACCCTTTTCATCCTTTATCGTTCTCGTATCTATGAGTATATGACTTGCAGTTACAGTTTCACTGTTAAAAACACCTATGTTTTCAGTAAAATATTCCTTCATCTCTTCTTCCGATGTTGTCCTATTCAGGTATTCGTCTATCGATAATGAAATATCCATGGCCACTCTCAACTCGTCTATACCTCCCCCCTGCTCTTCCAGAAGTGTTTCAAGGCTTTTATCCGCGGTATCAGGGTTATTCTTTATGTTTTCCCTGAATGCATTTATCTCTTCTTCAATGCGATTTGAATCAATCTGAATATTTTCTTTTCTGATAAATTGCTTGAGTACAAGCTGCGTAACCAGGTCGTCTATAACTTTTTCTTCAACGAGGTGTAATCTTTTTGTGCCTATTTTCTGCTTTACCTTATCTAATATCATGTCAAGTTCCAGACGAAGAATTGGTTCGCCATTTACCATTGCAATAGCTTCGTTGGGATCTTTAGCCATAGTAACACCTTCAACGTCTTGATGTATTTTGGAAAAAGTCCTCTGATTTATACTCCTCCCTCTGCTTTAATTTGGCAATATCTTCCTGTTCCATCTTCAACGCCTGCTGCTCAAAATTCATATCGTCGTCGCCACTACTGGAATAATGGCTGCTGCGCCCTCCATCAT
>CAXGMX010000242.1:0-2189 GCA_964010955.1 uncultured bacterium | reverse complement strand
AGGATTAGTAAAATCCTTTACAGCTTCACCCTCACGTAAAAACTCCGGATTTGATACTACATCAAACTCTAAATTTTTCTGTCTGTATTCTTTCTTACTAATTTTCTTTACTAACTCAGCAGTACCCACAGGTACAGTACTCTTGTTTACAATCAATTTATAAGATTTCATGTTTTTACCAATTTGTCCTGCAACTGATTCAACGGCGCAGAGATCTGTTTCATGGTTCCTCCCTGGAGGGGTACCAAACGGTGATAAAGATTACGTCTGATTTCTTAATCGTATCTTTTCATGTCACTACTGAAACGTAACCGTTTTCCTTTAACATTTCTTTCGAACATATCCTTTAAACCGGGCTCGTAAATAGGTATAACACCCCTTTTAAGCTTATTTATTTTGCTCTTATCAATGTCACAACAGGTCACTTCGTTGCCCATATCAGCCAGACAGGCCCCTGCAACAATCCCCACATAACCACAACCCACGCAACTAATTTTCATAATACTTTCCCTCTAAAAGCCTTATAATCTTGGCAGTTACCGCTTTCTTGACGGTCATTTTAGTATCATCTATTGTAAAGAATTGTACAAGTTTGTGATGGTACAGGTACGCAAATTCATTGTCAACCTATAAATTGGTGAGAGATTGTGGAAAGAAAGTCTGGCATCTATACTTGTAAAGTGTTTCTAAGTTAATGCCATTATTTCTGGTAGGTGTGTGCTTAATTCAAGTAATATCTGTTGTTTTTATACTGCTCCCCGTTAAGAAACACCGTGTAAATTAGGAGTAAATCTTCTAAAATACACAGCAGAAAGGGGGCATTAATGAAATATCGTAAATGGGATCCAAAGACTAAAGCAAAGATTGTTCTGGAGGGACTCCAGAATAATCTTCCGCTCTCAGAACTATGTAACAACTATCAGATATCACAAACCAATACTACAACTGGCTTAAAGAGTTCCAGTTAAAATCTCATAAAGCTTTTGACTCTTCAAGGAAATCAAGAAAAGAGCAACGTGTTGTTGATGAAAACAAAAAGCTCAAACGAATTATAGCTGAGCTGACAATTGAACTAAAAAAAACAGAACTCGAATTAGGCGAAGGAGAAGATCTATGAAAAGACAACAGGAAGACCAGATAATCCTTGCCCAGATAGAGTCAATTAAGGCAGACCACCCCTTCTGGGGCTACAGACGAGTGTGGGCATACCTGAAGTACCGACAACGACAAAATATCAATAAGAAACGCATATACCGTATTATGAAAGAGCATAATCTACTGGTTAAGCCTAATCTAAGATTAAGGGCCAAAAGAGACAACCAGCTCAACAGGGGTAAGCCCAGGGCTTCTCGTCCTAATGAGTATTGGGGTACAGACATGACGAAAGTAATGATTCCGGCCTTTGGATGGTTATATCTCGTAATCGTATTAGACTGGTACACAAAAAAGATAGTTGGGTACTCACTCTCTTCACATTCTAAGACTGACGATTGGCTTAATGCCCTTAACAGTGCATGCAATAATCAATTTCCAGAAGGTGTATTGTCAAAACAGGACAAACTTTACCTAATCAGCGATAATGGTTCACAGCCAACCTCAAAGAGATACATGGAAGCCTGTTCAGTATTAGAGATTGAGCAAATATTTACCAGTTACAACAATCCCAAGGGTAATGCTGATACAGAGAGAGTCATCAGGACACTCAAAGAGGACTTCGTCTGGAACAGAGAGTTTTCTTCACCGTTTGAATTTACGGTAAACTTTAAAGAGTGGGTCGAAGAACAATAACAATGATTATCCTCACTCTTCCTTAAACTACTCGACTCCATCTGAATATGAGAAAGAACACTTACTGATTACTAACAAATTTTAACCTTGCTTAGCGGGGAGCAGTACACTATCCAGGATTTAAGATTATAACTAAATGTGGTAAGAATATAACTTGTTATTTGTGGGTTTACAAGAACACTTATTCACGGATAGCTTTTTGATATTCAGCTCAATTCTAGAAGATCAGAGAATGCCTTCTAAAATTATCAAATAATAAAAGCCTATTACTTCCTTCGAAGAATTAAGGGACAATCCTCATCTATGGGCTAAGACTATAATAGATGTGGTGTGACAATATTGCTGTAATATTTCCATTTCATTCACGACCTAAAACATCCAAGACTTCAAACATACATGAA
>CAXGMX010000241.1:0-2215 GCA_964010955.1 uncultured bacterium | reverse complement strand
AAACAAAATAATGATTTCAAAAAAAACCCACCGACAAGGTGGGTTTTTTGTTGGAGTAATTTACTTTTAAAAGGATTGTGTAAATGAAGATAACCGTTATAGGTGCTGGAAATGTGGGGGCAACAACTGCACAAAAGCTTGCTGAAAAGGAATTTGGGGATATTGTGCTTGTTGATATAGTTGAAGGTTTACCGCAGGGTAAGGGGCTTGATTTGATGGAAGCAGGCCCAATTTATAACTATGATTGCAAGATTATCGGAACTAATTCATACGAAGAAACTGATAATTCAGATTTAGTTGTTATAACATCCGGTTTGCCACGAAAACCGGGAATGAGCAGGGATGACCTGGTTAAAGTTAATACGGATATTGTAAAGAGTGTTGTAGGTCAGGTAGTAGAGAAGTCTCCAGATGCAATTTTAATTGTGGTATCTAATCCGCTTGATGTAATGACTTATGTGACTTATAAGGTGAGTAAATTTCCCAGGGAGAGGGTTATTGGTATGGCAGGGGTTCTGGATACATCAAGGATGAGAACCTTTATAGCAATGGAATTAAATGTTTCGGTGGAAAATGTGCATACTTTTGTTCTTGGGGGGCATGGTGATACTATGGTTCCTTTAGCAAGATATACAACAGTAGCAGGCATACCTGTTACAGAATTGATTCCTGAAGACAGGTTAGATGCCATAGTCAAGAGGACGAGAGACGGAGGTGCTGAGATAATCAGTTCTTTTGAAGACAGAAAGCGTCTTTTTATGCACCTGCAGCTTCAATTGTTGAAATGATTGATTCAATTGTCAAGGATAAGAAAAAGATATTACCTTGTACTGTATTATGTAACGGTGAATATGGATTTGATGACATATTCATCGGCCTTCCTGTCAAGCTTGGTAAAAGAGGGCTTGAGCAAATTATTGAAATAAAGCTTAATAAGGAAGAATCTGAAGCCTTAAAGAAATCTGCAGATGCCGTTAAAAAGCTTTGTCAGGGTATTTCGTTTTAAGTTTGGAAGGTGGGCTTAACCTTATAAAATAGTATATGGCTCTTGTCCATGAGACGTATGCCAGAAAATTATGCAGTGGGATTTGAACTGGTTTATTTGTACACTGAGATCTTCAATCGGAAAAAAGCTGGTTATGGCTCTTACCGGACTCGGCTTTTGTATCTTCCTGATCGCTCACCTTGCAGGTAATCTGACTATTTGTGCGGGTGAAGATGCATTTAACTCCTATTCCGAGCGTCTTCATGCGTTAGGTCCACTCGTAATCTTCACAGAAATTGGACTTCTTTTCTTTGCAGTGGCCCATGTCTTCATCGGTGCTTATCTTTTTTATGAGAATCTCCGTGCAAGGCCTGAAAGGTACTTGGTAAAGAAGAATGCAGGTGGACGAACAATCGGTTCCGTAACAATGCCATATACCGGTTTGTTTATACTGTTTTTTATTGTCCTTCACATTATTGATTTTCAGTTTGTGGAGAAAACAGATCAGACTATCTATCAAATCGTATTAGAAACATTTTCAAATCCCGGTTATGCTTTCTTTTATATTGTGTCCATGATCATTGTAGCTACCCATGTGAGTCACGGGTTCTGGAGTGCTTTCCAGACTCTGGGGGTTTATAACTCAGAGCATATGTCACTTTTTCGCGTGATGGGTACAATCATCAGCCTTGCAGTTGGGTTTGGATTTGGTTTTCTTCCGATCTACATATCGTTTATTTCTTGAAATGACAAAAAATGCAACTTGATTACAAAAATACCGGATGGCCCTCTCTCTGAAAAGTGGGATAGGCACAGGTTTGAGTTGAAACTGGTAAATCCTGCAAACAAGACGAAATCAAAGATTATCGTTGTGGGTACAGGTCTTGCCGGTGCATCGGCTTCAGCCACCCTTGCAGAATTGGGCTATGAAGTAATGACATTCTGTATCCAGGATAGTCCGCGCCGCGCACACAGTATCGCTGCTCAGGGGGGGATAAATGCTGCCAAGAATTACCAGAATGACGGTGACAGTATATGGCGTCTCTTTTATGATACTATAAAAGGAGGTGATTTCAGGTCAAGGGAGGCGAACGTCTACCGCCTGGCACAGATCAGCAATAATATTATTGACCAGTGTGTTGCCCAGGGGGTACCTTTTGCAAGGGAGTACGGTGGCCAGCTTGCAAATAGAAGCTTTGGGGGTGCTCTGGTATCTAGAACTTTCTACGC
>CAXGMX010000240.1:0-2236 GCA_964010955.1 uncultured bacterium | reverse complement strand
CCAGTATCACCTCTTTAAACAGCACAGTTCCTCTCGGGAAATCTTTTCCGGCATCTTTGAACGTTGTAGCAGTTGCACGCATATCAACATCCCCCTCCTAGATTGAATTTCTATTCCTTATAAATTACTTCTGTAAAACCACAAAGTCAAGTTATAACTATATAATTATCGATCCATCTCCGCACTCTGCGGCCATATTTATGTATACCCTGGTTTAAAGTATCTTGAGTCTCTTTTGGGTATTAACCTGCCATTAAGCCTTACAAGCTTAACTATTACTAAAATAAGTGCAAATATCTGAAGAATTGATACTTATTGCCTCCTTGCAGTGAATATTTTTCTTGACGAAAACGAAAAACATGGTAAATATACTGGTTTTAACAATTTCAACCTTTTTGCTTAAATAATGGCTAAACGCAAAGAAAAAACAGCAAAAGATCTTGGCCCATTCCAACTGACTTCTTTATTAATAAACAGGACGAGGGAATTGATGAATGGTTCGCCGGCATTGGTTGAGGCAGATTCAAGTGAGCCGGTTCAAACGGCATTTGAAGAGCTTACGAATGGAAAGCTTAACATTACTACTGAAGAGGCTGTAACAAAAGATTAGAATTAAGGGAACTTAATTGCTCAAAGTATTGTTAACCTAAAGAAGCTCGTAGCATCAAAAAAGCTTGATCTAGAGATTTGTAATATGATTAATGTAAAGAATTTAACAAAACGTTACGTAAATATCAACGCGGTAGATAACATATCTTTCAATGTGGAAGAAAACGAAACGGTAGGACTTTTAGGACCAAACGGTGCAGGCAAAACGACTACCATGCGGATTCTAACCTGCTTCATGCCGGCAACAGCCGGTACAGCAACCGTAGCCGGTTTCGATGTATTCACAGATTCACTGAATGTACGACAACAGATTGGATATTTACCTGAGAATGTTCCGCTTTATCTGGATATGAGGGTAAATGAGTATCTGATGTTCCGCGCCAAACTCAAAAATATTCCCAGGAGAGAAAGAAGAAAGAAAATAGATTATTGTCTCGAGTTAACTGGAACAAGAGATGTGCAAAATCAGATTACAGGCACCCTGTCAAAAGGTTACAAACAGAGGGTTGGCCTTGCTGACACCTTGATTCATGAACCGAAAATCCTTATTCTTGATGAACCCACCATTGGGCTCGATCCTAACCAGATTATGCAGATAAGACAGGTAATCAGAGAGTTAGGTGAAAAACATACCGTCCTGCTGTCAACACACATCCTCCCGGAAGTTGAAATGGTCTGCGACAGAATCATGATAATCGACAAGGGTAAAATAGTGGCAATGGACACACCGGCAAACCTCATGAAACAGTTGAAATCAAGTTCAAATGTAATTTTAGAGATGAAGGGTGATGGAGAAAAGATAAAGAGCAGTTTGTCCGGCATAGACGGTGTACGTTCAGTAACATGGAATGAAAAGGGAGATGCTAATGAGTTTTATGTCGAAGGTTCCGGAGAGGATGATATCAGAGAAGATATATTCAAGTGTATTGTGAAAGATAATTATATACTGCGTGAAATGAAACGACAGCCCATTACTTTAGAGGAAGTCTTTCATCAAATCACTACCAAGGAAACGGAGGAAGTCTCAGGCAATGCGTAATGTTTCTACTATTTATCAACGAGAGATCAAATCCTACTTCTATTCACCTATAGCGTATGTAGTAATTTCAGTTTTTCTTATAGCCTCGGGTTTTTTCTTTGCCGGTAATTTACAATTCTGGCAGGAAGCATCCCTGAAAGGCAGCCTGGATTCAATCCAATTTTTCCTCCTTTTACTCACACCTGTAATCACCATGAAGCTCTTTGCAGACGAAACAAAATCCGGAACGATTGAGACGCTGATGACTTCGCCGGTTACAGATTTTGATGTGGTATTTGGTAAATTTCTCGCAGCCCTGAGTTTGTATGTTGTGATGATCTTGCCGACATGGATATTCGTCTTATTCCTGACTATTTTTGGAAACCCGGACTTCGGGCCAATCTTTTCCAGCTACATAGGCCTGATACTTATGGGAGGACTATTTGTTTCTGTTGGCCTGCTGATATCATCATTCACACGGAATCAGGTTGTTGCCGCTGTAATAGGTATAGTTCATTGATAATACTCTGGGTAGTTTGGTTTTTTAAGTACTATATGGTGACGGTCTGGTTTTATGAGACTCTACAAATATGCGGGGTACTTTTGATC
>CAXGMX010000239.1:0-2237 GCA_964010955.1 uncultured bacterium | reverse complement strand
CCAGTTTTGAGGCATTTAAACCGACAGATGATCCAAAATATCATCAAAGGAACACTGGTGGTATACAGTGGGGCCTATTTCAGGAACAGCCAAATGCAGATACCAAATCCGGCAAACCGAATTATACTGATATTTACTGGATACAGGGAGAAAAAGGTTGGGTTAATAGAATAAAGCAGGCGGAAGGGCAGTCCAGGCTGAAATTTCAAAAACCTGCTAATGTAAGTCAACAAAAATATCATAGTCCTTGTTCTTTGTGTGGGCTACCCACATATTTCTGGCTGGATGACAGCTTCATAGACAGCGATACTGCCGGACGCATAAAGGCTGACTACTCAAGTTGGAGTAAAGGTGATGGTGTTTGCCGCAGATGTTTTGAATCATACGCTATCAGATCTGGTAAATGGTATGATGGTAATCTGGCATCTACCACAGACGAATACGTAATCGGTTATAACAAATCAGATGGAGTGCAGGATTATCTTACTAATGTGAAATGACAGGTGCATGTAGTAACCGCACCTTTTTGGCTGTACAGTTAATAGAGGTATTATTATGGAAAACAAAATCAGTGAAAATGTAGAGGATCTGCTCGCAGCGAGTCAGATATATCAGTTTCTTTCAACGTGTCTTCTTGAGCCGAACAAAGAGACTATGGATTTATTTAATAATAAGGAATATATGGAAGAAGTGAAAAGCTGTTTGGGGCAGCACGGAAACGGTGAATTATCTGAAACCTTTAGTAAGTTGCAGGAAGGGCTGAAGAATGCTGACATTGAAACATTGACACAAGGCTATCGTGATACTTTCGGTGGTGCGACTGTTGCGATGGATTGTCCTCCATATGAAATGTATTACAGTGGTTCGCAAATATGGCAACAAACTCAGGACCTTGCCGATATATCCGGAACTTATAAGGCATATGGGATTGAAATCGAAAAGAACTCTACCACAAGCAGGTGGGACCATGTAGCAGTCGAGTTGGAGTTTCTGCATTTTCTGACTTATAAACTGGCATATGCAATAGAGAACGGCAGCAATGAGGAACAGGAATCCTGTCTTTCTGCCAAGAAAAAGTTTCTACATGCCCATATTGGGAGGTGGATTAAGGCATTCTCAGTGTCTGTTATTAAGAAAACTCCTGAGGACTTCTATCGTCAGGCAGCAACACTGGCAACTGCTTTTTGTACATATAGAGATGACCAAATTGTCTGTCGATGCAGAAGAGATAGACGAATATATGGGCAATGAACCTGATTACCTGCAGCGACTTGAAGGTAAGAGTGCTATGGCATGTGATTCTTGTATGGATGAGGAGAAATATGACTGAACTAGTGGAAGAAGAAGCTAAAACTCTTGAGATAGTCTACGATCAGCAGTTGGTTGATGATATAGTATATAAGGGCTTGGCAAAACAGGAGGCATCTGGAGATCTTGCATTATATATAGAGTATCATGAGAAAGAGATGCGATTTATGAGATGGAGGAGGTAAGCAGGCCAAAGAAGTTCAGGGAATTGGACTAACGACTTTTTTATTCGGTTAGGGTGCGATGTTTACATAAAAGAGTTATTTGATGAATACCCTGATATTAAAGAAAAGATTGAATCGGTGCACATCAGGAGAGCGACGACCAGGCAGAATGAGGGGTCAAATGTCGTGGATGAGGGTAGGAAGGTCATCATCAGGTTATACCCTGAAATTTTTATTGAGGGAATTAATGAGATACGCAGGGTTATCAGACATGAGCTTATGCATGTATCCGATATGATGGACAAAAGATTTAACTATAATGTGAATGAAGAATTCAGCCCGTCTCCTATGGAAGAGCGCATAATGAGGGACAGATACAGGCTTTTCTGGGATATTTCTGTTGATGGCCGTTTGGTCAACAAAGGTTTGGAAACTACAGCAACCAGAGATGAAAGGAAGAGAGAGTTTGATTCTTTCTTCAGTAAAATTCCCGAGGATTCAAGAGAAGTGATATTTACTAAAATGTGGGAAGCTGAAGAACCCATGACGCATAACATGATGGTTGAACTATCGAAGGATACTAACAAAGTCCTGGCGTTGGCAGCAGGCAGTCGTTCTGTTGATGAACTTGTAGAAGAAACAAAAGAACTGGGTCCTCTTCCCGGAACTACATGTCCTCTCTGTGTATTTCCATCATTTGACGTGGGTAGAGGAAGCGGACTAAAGATGAAGGAAACTGACCAAAAGTAATAAGTGAAGTATTTT
>CAXGMX010000238.1:0-2250 GCA_964010955.1 uncultured bacterium | reverse complement strand
TGTCTAACGGTAAAGTAACCGGCCTACCCATTAAGACCTTCTCCGGCTTTTCGAATGGTGATTCAATGGTATCTTTCTCAGTCTTTGTTTGTGCAAACTCGCCCGGGATTACATCTTCAAGTTTTTTAGCCAAAAGTTCATCCGGCAGTTTTTCGTGTGTGCCGATTAGTTTCTTTACCAGTAAATCACCCACAAGAAGTTCCTTGAAGGTGTATTCTTGATGCTGGTTCTTTTGTAAACCGTAGTTTGCGTAGATAAGTATGACTGCTATAATTACGGATAATGCCGTGAGAATCTTGCCGGAAAACTGGGGTATTATTATTTTCAGAACATGAAGAAAGATGACAAATAAAAACGCCGAACAACCGATCTCAATAAGTCCGGCTTGCCATTTTCCACTGTAAGTAAGACCTGCAAACACCACTGTCATCACAAAGAAAGTGATACACGTATATAATATTGTCCTTTTCAACTTATTACTTATCTTTCTTCATATTATAAAATTTTTCACTTCAGACTATGTCAAAGCCCTGAAAGAGTTGGATGGGCATTCGCGACCCGTTATATTGTATAGATATAATAGCTTTTCAATATCTTTTCACAAGTGAATTTACTTTCTTTGACAAATTTATAGATGCATTGTCCCCCATAGTCAAGTAACATTACCTTTCAAAGAAGGACATATAATCATCGAGCCTCTGCTGGCAATAATTTAATTACAAAAAAGGTTATGGGGGAATGTCTGTCGCAGAAATAAAGGGAAATGGTAATCAAAAAGGTGTTAATGAAGTTCGGAAAGAAAAGAGGATTAATATTATTAATTATTCGGGGATATACGGAAGATAGGTTATGTCATCTTTATAACTTCGTAATTTATACCTTACTCCACCGTTTCCTTTTATATAATAGTCCGGCATTAATGGAATCTTCCCATAATTAGTGGAAACAGCATACATTGGTTGAGCTAATCCGCTTGTATGGCCGCGAATTCCATCTCTAATTAATTCTGCGCCTTTTTCTACAGGTGCACGGAAGTGATCTACTCCAGGTGCCAGTTGGCAGTGGAACATGTAATATGGTCTTATACGAACAGACAGAAGCTTTTGGTGAAGTTTTCGGAAGGTATCGACATCATCATTGATGCCCTTCAACACTACACCCTGATTTCCAACGTTGATGCCGGTATGGGTTATGTCCCAGATCACTTTTTTTACTTTATCCGTAATCTCTTTTGGATGGTTAATATGGACATTTATCCAGATTGGGATATCATGTTCTTGCCCTAATATCTCTAGAAGTATTTTTTGTTATTCGTTGAGGGCATGTAATTGGCATCTTTGTATGAATTCGAATCATCTCAAGATGTGGAATACTCCGAAGGCTATCAATTAAATACTTAATGTCTTTATCAGACAGCATAAATGGATCTCCTCCGGTCAGTAATACATCACGAATTTCTTCGTGATTTCGAATCCATTCTAATCCTTCATCAACATCGAATCGCAACCGCAGTTCCTGGTCAATTACGGCTTCTCTCCTGAAACAATATCTGCAATAACTTGGACATACGTCGGTAATTGTGAACGCAACCCGGTCGTCATACTGCCTCGCAACACTATCAGGCCTTTTTTCATCTTCTCCGAACCTGTCCGTTTTTTCTCTATTTTCTTTAAATACTAAATAATTTGGAATCCCGTGTTCGTTTTCATCTTCTTTCATTGAAGGAATAACCATTTTTCTTATCGGACAATCAGGATCGTCTCTGTCCATAAGAGATGCATAATATGGTGTTGTTCCCCATCTCATATTTAAAGTTTTTATCGCCTCTTCCTCATCAGGAGTAATATCAATGTATTGACTCAGCTTTTCTAATGAGTTGACCATGTTTTTAATCTGTTCCTGCCATTGCTCCTCTTCCTGCCAGGATTCCATTTTAAATTCGTACATTTTTTCTCAAATTTTGCTTATTCTTAATAATAGGTTAAATTAAACTCATCGCTACGAGAATCAAGAAAGGACTTCTTTGTATCTTTTCACTTGTCGCGTGAACTCTTTTGAAATTCCTATATATTAAAATAATAATTGATATCTCTAAAAAACATACTTTACAAAAAAACCTGGAAGCAACTAACAAGTGCAAATTTCTGGAGTCGACAAGATATCATATTTCATTATTAAGTAAAGAGATAATTTCGTGAAATTCCAGATAATAAGTAAGCACAGCGCATGCCATATCTCCTTAACAATCGC
>CAXGMX010000237.1:0-2251 GCA_964010955.1 uncultured bacterium | reverse complement strand
TGTATTCCGTCATGGTTACAAAGATACCCCTAGGAACAGAATTCTCCAGTATTATTAGTAACGTATGGTTACACCTGCATCCTGCGAGGGTTCGGGAGCATGGCACGAAACTCCGCTTTACCTGGTGTATGGGAGGGATTAACCTTTTTTATATTCTTACTGGAAGTAATAACCGGGGTCTTACTAATGTTCTATTATACTCCTGATGTAAACAAGGCCTATGCAGATACTATAGATTTAATGTACGTAGTACCTTTTGGCAAACTGATGAGAAATGTTCATAGGTGGGCTGCACATGCAATGGTAATTACGGTGAGCGTACACATGTTCCGTGTATTTTTAACGGGCTCGTATAAGCCCCCGAGAAGATTTAACTGGGTGGTGGGAGTATTCTTATTAGTCCTCACGTTTTTATTAAGCTTCACCGGGTATTTGCTGCCCTGGGATCAACTGGGTTACTGGGCTATCACCGTTGGTATGAATATGGGGAGGGCAACACCATTTTTAGGGCATGGAGGGCCATTTTCAGATTTATTGGGAATGACGGCAAATAATGATATCCGTTTTTCTCTGATGGGAGGAACGACGATCGCGGCCCCCGCCCTGTTACGAGCTTATGTATGGCATTGTATCGCAATCCCGGTGATAGCTGTAGCATTGATGATAGTTCATTTCTGGAGGATACGCAAAGACGGTGGTATTTCAGGTCGGTTATAGTGCACCTGAGATAAATTTATTGTGATTTGTTGAAAGTATTTTAAAGGAGCTGATCCATGGAAAGTAGCCGGCAAAATGAAGAGTCAGTCGAATTTGAAGATGATACAGTGTTTACCTGGCCAACACTTGTTGTTAAAGAGTTTCTGGCTGCCATTTTTGTTATGGTAGGGCTGCTTTTTTATTCGTTCTTTGTGAATGCTCCGCTGGGGGAATTAGCAGATCCATCACAAGCCGAGAATCCGGCAAAGGCGCCATGGTATTTCGCAGGTTTACAAGAACAATTGGTATACTTTGATCCATGGTTTGCCGGTGTGGTGCTGCCAAGTATAATTGTTGTGGGATTGATACTTATACCATATTTGGATAATAACCCTAAGGGGAACGGTTATATTACTTTTAAGGAACGGAAGTTTGCTATACCTGTCTTTGCTTCGGGATACTTGTTCTGGTATCTCCTGGTATACGTTGGCACTCTACTGAGAGGACCTTACTGGACATTCTTCTGGCCAGGGCAAGAGTGGACACACGATTTTCCCACTCCCCCGCCACTTACTAATCTATCATTGCCATTGGGAATTGCTGCTTTAATCGGATTTTATGCTATAGGGTTTGCCATTCCGATATTTTTTAAAAGAAGCTTTTTTCAAAGCTTAGGTGTCGTACGGTATGCACTTGTAATGGGGCTTCTTCTGACAATGATTGGTACTGTGGGTAAGATATTTTTGAGACTGGCATTTGATGTTAAATATATTATTGTAACCCCCTGGATCAACTTATAATTTATTTCAAAATCCTTAAATGGTTATTTCCAGAGAGAGCAGGTGATTTATGAGCGTACAAGGAGCAATCTTTTTTGTTTTGAGTGCCCTATATCTTTTTGCAACTGTTTTGTGGGTTAATGAAGAATTTTGGAGCCCAAAATGGATTAAATTTCAAAAAGAATATTACGAAGAACAGGCATTAAAGGCCGAGAAAGAGTATGAAGCCTCTACAACCGTCAAGGAAAAAGAGATGCTTGGTAAACGATTGGAATACTTGAAGAAACCTGCATATGAAATTAAGCAGATTATTTTTGAAAGGCAGTTCTGTTTGGGCTAATGGGGAAAATGGTGATAAGGTGGACAGGTGCATGACCTGTCATATAGATGAGGAGCAATTAAGGACTTCACATCCTGCAGATTTTCCTTTTGATCTATATGGGTGCAGTGTATGTCACGGAGGTCATGGAAGGGTATTGGATGAAGAGTTAGTACATGAGGGTATGTATTATGGCCGAAGGGATATGCAGCGCAGGTTGACATCGGCTAAAACTTTGTTCGAGTTCTGGGATGAATTGGCAGAATTGGCGCTTGAGGAAGAAGACCCCAGCCAAAGGACCGTAATGGGTGATTTTAAAAAATATAATATTACCGGTGATAAGGCCATTTATGTAGGCAGCCAAAGGTGTATTAAGTGCCATGCGGGTTTGACATATCCACATGTGGAGAGATGGTTAAGGATCAAGTTTAAGACACTTGACCTTGTTAAAAAGCAC
>CAXGMX010000236.1:0-2261 GCA_964010955.1 uncultured bacterium | reverse complement strand
GAACAAGGCGGCAGAAATTGTCGGAAAGGACATAAGCAAGTTGAAGATAATTACATGCCACCTTGGGAACGGGGCAAGCATTGCGGCAGTTAAATACGGCAAATCGATGGATACGTCTATGGGGTTCACACCTCTGGAAGGCCTGATAATGGGAACCAGATGCGGAGATGTTGACCCTGCTATGGTTCTCTTTGTAATGGAAAAGGAGGGCCTGGGCCCACACGAATGCGACACTCTGATGAACAAGGAAAGTGGATTGATTGGAATTTCAGGCATCAGTTCAGATATGCGCGATCTTATTAAGGCTTATGAAGAGGGAAACGACAGAGCAAGACTCGCTTTGCAGATGTATTCATACCGTATCAGGAAATATATTGGTATGTATGCAGCATCAATGAACGGTGTTGATATAATAGTTTTACCGGTGGAGTTGGCGAGAAAGGGCTCTTATCAGGAGTATGTGTTGTACAGATATGGAGTATCTGGGCATTGATTTTGATGAAGAGAAAAACAAGAAAGCTATTGGAACCGAAGGAGAACTGACCTCTCAGGATTCCAGAGTCAGGGTGTTATGCGTGCCCACAAATGAGGAACTCGTAATAGCCAGAGATACAGCACGGATAATAGATAATTAAAGAAGCAAGATTCACCGCTGAGGAAAGCAGGAAATTCAGGAAAAAGACAGAAGAACTACTCTTTGGTTTTGATTTTATTACTTCCTGCCATTCCTGCCTTCCTAAGCTGTATTTCTTTTAAAGTTTTTATCTCTGCGCCTCTGCGTTAAATATGTGTCCTATTAATATAAAAGAGCGGAACTGAATATGGCAAAGAATATCTATCTGGCTTCCACAAGTCCAAAGTCCGGCAAGGGAGTAATCTGCATGGGACTGATCAGTGCTCTCAGGGGTATGGTTACTAATGTCGGTTATTTTAAACCCATAGGCCAGAAATACAGGAAGGATGAAGATTGCGATAAAGTGTCAATAATGATCAAGGAGACACTCGGTATTGAAGATGAGTTGAAACAGTTAAACCCTGTCTCGATAAAAGAATTAAATCATTACATTGCAAATAATGATGAAGAGAACTTCTTTCGGAAAGTTCAGAAATCTTTCAGGAAAATAGAGAAGGATAAAGATATAGTTGTAATTGACGGTACTGACTATATTGGAATGAAGTCCGCTTTTGAGTTTGATATAAATGCTGACATTGCGAATAACCTGAATGCAGGCGTAATTCTTGTTGAAGACGGATATGGAAAATCGATGGATGAAATATCCTCTGGTGTACTGACAGGAAAAGAATCATTTGATGAACAGTCCTGTGATTTCTGGGTGTTATTGTTAATAAAATAGAAGCTGAAAGATTGGAAGAGGTTGATCAGGGCCTGAGAAAAATACTTAAAAGACGGAAAATAGATTATCTGGGCACCGTCCCGTACGATTCAATTTTAGCAAAACCGCGTTTATATGATATCTCCAGGAGCCTTGACGCTGAGGTTTTGTTTGGACAGGATCATCTGCGGAATATAGCAGTTGAAACCATAATTGCTTCTATGGGATTTGAAAATGCCCTGAAGTATATTCATGACGGGGCGCTCATTATTACCGGGGGTGACAGGAACGAGATACTTCTCGGCTGTATAACGTCCCTGGCTTCTCCCTCCTATCCGAATATATCCGGTATAGTTTTAACAGGAGGTCTTTTGCCGAATGATAACATAATGAAGCTGATTGGAACTTTGTCAGATTTGCCGATTCCCATTCTCAGTGTTCAGTGCAACACGATAGAGACTGTGAATAGAATCAACTCTCTTGTTGTACACGTATCTTCAGATGATACTCAGAAGATTGAAATCGCAAAGTCTTCTATCTACCGGCATGTTGATTGTGAAAAGATAAACGATAAACTGAATCTGGATAAGGTCAGAAACGAACGCCCGAGATATTCAAATATGAAATACTGGAGAGAGCGTGTTCGAAAAAAAACGTATAGTCCTTCCGGAGGGCGAGGAAGAGAGGACCTTGAAGGCTGCTGAATGGGTAAGAGAGAGGGAGATTGCTAACCTGATACTCCTTGGTGATAAGGATCAAATTGCGAAAAAAGCCTCTGCGTTGGGTGTAAAACTGGACGATGGAATTGAAATCATAAACCCTGCTGAATCTCAAAAGTTTGAGGATTATGCCAACACCTACTACGAGCTGAGAAAACATAAAAATTACACAATGGATGTCGCACAGGATCGGATGCATGACACAATT
>CAXGMX010000235.1:0-2265 GCA_964010955.1 uncultured bacterium | reverse complement strand
CCCATCTTTTTCAAGTTTCTCGACTAGCTTTCTTCTGTCATCGGGGTCTACATAAATATTTTTACCTTTGTCCCGACCATCTCTTCAGGTGATTTATAGCCAAACATCTCTGCGCCGGCTTGATTAACCCACGTAAATACTCCTTCAACACCGGGTTCACATTGGTATACACCTTCTTTAGTGAATTCAACAATTGCCTTTTATGTTTTCTGATTCATGCAGCTCATCTTCCTGCCTCTTTCGCTCAGTAATATCCCTGATTATTCCTTCAATACGAGCAGGTTCACCTTTTTCGTCTTTAACCATATTGGAGGTTCGTTCAGTGTGAAAACACTCTCCATCTTTCTTCTTACAAAAGGACTCAAAGTTCCTCCATATTCCATCTTTTTCAAGCTTTTCCACGAGCCTTTGTCTATCAGCTTCGTCCACATAAATATTCTTTACCTTTGTCCCGACCATCTCTTCAGGTGATTTATAGCCAAACATCTCTGCTCCGGCTTGATTAATCCATGTAAACGTTCCTTCAACTCCGGGTTCACATTGGTATACACCTTCTTTCAGTGAGTCGAATAATAATCGATATTTTTTCTCGGATTCAATAATTTCCAGTTCTGCTTTCTTCTTCTCTGACATATCCCTGAATACACCTTGAATAAGAGTCGGTTCGTTTCCTTCGCCTCTTACCATATCAGAAGTACGTTCAGTGTAAAATTGCTCGCCATTCTTCTTTTTACAATAGGACGTAAAGTCTGTCCACACCCCATCTTTTTCAAGCTTTTCTACGAGTCTTTTTCTATCATCTTGATCTACATAAATATCTTTTACTTTTGTCCCGATCATCTCTTCCGGTGATTCATAGCCAAACATTACCGCTGCAGCTTTGTTAACCCATGTAAATTCACCTTCAACTCCCGGTTCACATTGATAAATACCGGCCCTGATAGAATTAAATAAACTTCTGTAGCGTTTTTCAGATTGTATTATCTCATTTGTCTTCTTTTCCAGAGACTTTGCCATTGTATTAATGGAGTTTGCCAACACTCCGACCTCATTATTTCTCTTTATGTTCACCCTTTGGGTTAAATCCCCTGAGGCCATCTTTTCGGTTACTTCTGTTAGCCCAAGAATTGGGGTAGAAAATCTTTTACCAACAAGGTATGCAATAAACATAATGGGGAATACCATTGCAAATATTAATACCACACCAAGAGTATTAAGGTTATACGCTACTCCATAAACTTCAGTTCTGTCAATTTCAGTAACAACACCCCAATTAAACTCAGGCAACCAGCGCCATACTCCCACTACGGGGATGCCTCCATAATCATTATAACCTACCGAATCAGAACCGTTATGCCCTGCTACACACTGTGCAACACCATGGGTTAATTTGCCGGTAATGGGGTCAACCAACTTTAATTCCAGTGCACTCCTTCTTTTTACAACACCTTTCTTTATTAAATGCTTGGTAAACCTCGATTCTGAAAGCATGTATCCATCCTCGCTCACAAGATAAGTCTCGCCTGTCTTTCCGAACTTTTGACTATGCATCATGTTACTCAGGGTGCCCACGTGAACCCTCAATACAACAACACCAATTATATCATCGTCCTCGTTCTTTAATGGAGTTGAAACAAGCATTGTCGGCACCCCTATCTCCTCCTCATCAAACTCATTTATAAGTGGAACTTTAGACGGTTCTATGTTTGTTAAAAATGTTTTCCCCTTTATTGCCTGCTTGAAAGAATCTATTTTTGAAATATCTTCTCCCACACGTTTTTCCGATGTAGCAACCGTGACCAACCCTTTATCATTACTTACAAAAGCATCCTTGTAACCATACTCAAGTACAATCATCTCTAAATATCTAAGAGTTTCTGCATACTCTCTGTCCTTCCTGGTAAGATTTACGCTATTAGCCATATAAGGGTTATCTGCAATAACCAGGACATCCTTCATCCTTTCACGCATCCAGGTAGACACCAGCACTGCCTGCTTCTTCCCAACAATTTCGAGATTATCCATGATCACAGTCTTAAGATCAGACTGTATTCTTGGATAAGCAATAATCCTTAGCGAAATAAAAGGTAGTAAAGTAAAGAATATCAGCATTAATATAATGTAATTCTTAATCGATATCTTCATTTATTTTCCTCCGTAATATGCTATATCTATAATTATCTCTGTTGTATTTCAAAATAAGAATTAGTCTCGAAAAGAGACTATTTTTCTTTAATATTAAAGTTTACACTCTACATCCGATTT
>CAXGMX010000234.1:0-2285 GCA_964010955.1 uncultured bacterium | reverse complement strand
ACTCGGTCGGGAGGCGGACGAGGCGCCTATCTAAGAAGTCTTATTACATCCTCTCAGGCGCCTCGAGGCCGAGGATGCTTAGTCCGTTCCTTTATGACCTGCCTGATTGAATCAACTAGTAAGATCCTTGCCTTTTTTAACTCAGCATCATCAATCAGAATCCTGTGATGCTGGTAGAATCTGTTGAACGTACTGCACAGGTCAAGCAGGTATTTGCTCAGTATCGATGGTTCACAGTTTTGTGCAGAGCGTATTATGGTTAATGGGAAGGATTCGAGTTTCTTTACTAATAATAGTTCGTCATCTTCTTTAAACATATCGTATCCTATATCATTAGTTACTGTTTCGCCGCACTTTCTTAATACACTGCACAACCTTGCATGAGTGTATTGAACGTATGGGCCGGTCTCACCATCAAAGTTGAGGATTTCGTTCCAGTCGAACAATACATCCTTAACCCTCTTTGTGCTCAGTTCTGAAAATATTATGGCGCCGATGCCAACGTCATTTGCCACCTCTGCCTTGTTCTCCAGGTCAGCGTTCTTGCCTTCTATAATTTCCTCTGCAATCTTACACGATTCTTCCAGAAGATCCTCCAGCAGGACAACCTTACCCTCTCTCGTGGACATCTTTCCACCCTTAAACTTGATCAGTCCGAAATCTACGTGTACGCAATCGTGTACCCATTCATATCCCATAAGTTCCAGGACCTTGAAGAATTGTCTGAAGTGTAATCTCTGCTCGGATCCGACAACATAGATCATTTTGTCAACATCAAACTCTCGTTTTCTATATTCGGCAGCACATATGTCCCTTGTGGCATACAGGCTGGCATCATCCTTCTTTCTCAGGATACACGGCGGCATATCGTATTTTTCGAGGTTTACGATCATGGCCTCCTCACTTATCTCAGACAAGCCCGCATCTTTAATTCTATTAACTGTATCATCAAGCATGTCGTTGTAAAAGCTTTCACCCGCATACGAATCAAACTTTATGCCTAACTTCTCATATACTCTTTCAAACTCTGATAAACTAATGTCCTTGAAATATTGCCATGTTTCTATTGCTTCCTCGTTTCCACCCTCCAGCTTCCGAAACCAATCTCTGGCTTCATCCTCCAGAGAAGGATTGTCCTTAGCCTCCTTGTGAAACCTGACATATAATTCATTAAGCTTGCTGATATCGAGACCTGTCTCTTTTATAGAATCCTGACCCTTTAGTTCCGGGCCCCACCTTTTAAAGGCAACGATTAATTGTCCAAATTGTGTCCCCCAATCTCCCAGATGGTTTATTCCTACGCATTTATATCCAATGGTCTTGTAAAGGTTATAAATAGCATTCCCGATCACTGCCGAACGGAGGTGATGTACAGCCAGGTGTTTTGCTATGTTTGGGGAAGAGTAATCTATTACTGCCGTCTTACCCACACCCGAGTCGGAACTCCCATAAGAATCCGAATCAGTAAAGACTTCATCCAGGACTATCTTGAAGATCATTTTCTTAGAGACATAGAAATTTAGATAGGGCCCATGGGCCTTAATGTCAGTTATTATGTCGCCGGTGGCCAGTTTTTGAGCAAGTTCGCTTGATATTTTCCCGGGAACATTTCTTAATTGTTTTGCAACAGCAAAACATGGAAATGCAAAATCACCCATCTTTAAGTCAGGAGGAATCTCTATGAAACCCTTTATCTCTTCCTCAGACAGTGGGATTTCAGCCTTTAATAAATCTACTATGTTCTTAATGAAAATATCCATCTTGTTCTCGTTTGAATCTATTTTAGTATTTCAAATATTTATCCAAAGAATAGTAAACTATAAAACTCGAAATTACAATTGCTTATTGCTCGGTTGTTGGGTTGGATTATTGATATCCGGCAGCAGGAAAACCAACAGCCCTGCTATGGGCGCCAGACAGGCTACAATTACTAACGACGTTTCCATACTATAATGATCAGCAATATACCCGATTATGGGAAGCATAAGGCCTGCAGAACCCCAGACAAGGCCCATCGAAATGCCTGAAACAGAACTGGACATATCCGGCGGGCATAATCTTTGAACTATTAGTATGTTAATAGCAGATGCTGCAAATATAACCATGCCACTTACGCCTAATAATACTATAGAAAGAGTCCCGCTTGAATCTAAAAACCATAAAAGTAACGGACACGCAAAGATTGAGGAACATACTATTACTATCTTCCTGTTTATTCTATCTGCCAGATATCCTCCTATCAAACCGCCAATGCTCCCGCTAATCAGGAAAATAGATATAGCGAT
>CAXGMX010000233.1:0-2302 GCA_964010955.1 uncultured bacterium | reverse complement strand
AAGACTTTTAGAGGAAAAGTATTATGAAAATTAGTTGTATGGGTTGTGGTTATGTAGGGCTTGTTGCTGGTACTTGTTTAGCTGATATGGGCAACGAAGTGACCTGTTGTGACATTGATAAGAGCAAAATAAATAAGCTTAAAAAGGGGTGTTATACCTATTTATGAGCCCGGTTTAAAGGACATGTTCGAAAGAAATGTTAAAGGAAAACGTTTGCGTTTCAGTAACGACATGAAAACTGCGATTAAGAACTCAGACGTAATCTTTGTGACCGTTGGTACACCTCCCGGGAAAAACCATGAGGCAGATCTCTGCGCCGTTGAGTCGGTTGCAGAACAAATTGGTAAAAACATGAAATCTTATAAGTTAATTGTAAACAAAAGTACTGTGCCTGTGGGTACTGCGGAGTTAGTAAAGGAAATAGTAAAAAAGAATCAGAAAGATGAATGTGAGTTTGATGTAGTATCAAATCCGGAGTTTTTACGTGAGGGTGAAGCTGTAAAGGATTTTACTAATCCTGATAGAATAGTTATTGGTACAGACAGTGGAAAAGCAGAACGGATAATGATGTCAATATACAGGGGTATTGCAAGAGCAGACAAGCCGGTATTTATTACAGATATTAAGAGTGCAGAGATGATCAAATATGCCAGTAATGCAATGTTGGCCACAAGAATATCATTTATGAATGAAATTGCTCAATTATGTGAAAAGGTCGGTGCTGACGTTAAGAGTGTTGCAAAGGGTGTAGGGTTGGATAACAGGATTGGCCCCAGGTTTTTGCAGGCAGGTATGGGTTATGGCGGCTCGTGCTTTCCCAAAGATGTTAAAGCGCTGTCGGAATTGATGAAACAGAATAAAGTTAAAGATAAATTATTGTCTGCTGTGAATACAATAAATGAAGATCAAAGGAAATTTATTTTCCAGAAATAAAAAAACTGATTTCACCATTAAAGGGAAAGAGCGTTGCTGTTTGGGGACTGGCTTTTAAGCCAAAGACAGATGACATACGCGAGGCACCTTCTATTGACATAATCAGAGAACTTCAAAAGTCAGGTGCTAAAATACGCGCGTTTGATCCTGTGGCAAAGATAAACGCAAAAAAAGTCTTAAAGGGTATTACTTTCTGTAGCGATCCCTATTCAACTGTTAAGGGCTGTGATGCTTTATTGGTTGCTACTGAATGGAACGAATTCAGAGTCCTGGATTTTGAACATGTAAAAAGGTTGTTAAAACAGCCTAATATAATAGACGGAAGAAATATCTATGAACCGGACGAAATGAGAAAAGCCGGCTTCAATTATTTAGGAGTAGGAAGATAGAATACCCGTTTTTCTGGAAAACGGATATTCTATTCATCCTCTAATCCTCTAATGTAGATAAATCACCTGTTGGTAACCCTAATTCTCTTGCCTTTAGTAATCTCCTCATTATTTTACCACTTCTTGTTTTAGGCACATCTTTTGTAAATTCGATTTCTCGCGGATATGCATGAGCGGATAATCGTTTTTTTATAAACCCTTGTATATCCTTCTTAAGTTTCGGTGAGGGTTTGTATCCCTTATTGAGAACAATAAATGCCTTTATAATCTCACTTCTTTCCTTATCAGGTATCCCAATAACACCCGCTTCTGCGATTGCTTTATGTTCTACTAAAGCGCTTTCTACTTCAAACGGTCCAACGCGGTGGCCGGCAGTGTTGATGACATCATCTGCTCTTCCCACAAACCAGAAATAACCATCATCGTCGACATAAGCTGTGTCTCCTGTGGTGTACCATCCGGAGATTTTAAAATATTCATTGTACTTCTTTTTGTTTGCCCATACCTTTCTCAACATTGATGGCCAGCCACGCTTCAAACCCAGAAGGCCCTGTTTTCCCGTGGCTACCTCTTTGCCCTTTGTATTAATAATCTTTGCGCAGATACCAGGAAATGGCTTACCCATTGAACCAGGTTTTATTGGCAGACTAGGATAGTTAGCTATCATTATTGAGCCGGTTTCTGTCTGCCACCAGTTGTCGTGAATAGGCAGGTTATAAACCTTCAGTCTCCACTTTATAACTTCTGGATTCAATGGTTCTCCGACACTGCAGATATATCTCAGACTGCTTAAATCATTATTTTTTAATGATCTCGCCACCGGCCTTCATGAGCATTCTTAACGCAGTTGGCGCAGTGTACCATACAGTCACCTTGTATTTTTCTATGATTGAGTACCATTTTTCAGCATCATATCTCCCGTTATATACGACTTGTGAGATTCCTATTTAACCATCGGTCCCCAGACTACCATACACTGT
>CAXGMX010000232.1:0-2309 GCA_964010955.1 uncultured bacterium | reverse complement strand
AAAAAAGAAGGAGAAAAAAATATAATTAGTCGTTAGCCAGATAACACCAATTTATACATTATAAACATGGTCTATGAATGTTAAATCAAACGACTCGTTTGATATCAGGGGCATATTATGCCCCTACTGCAAAGGCAAGCTTTCTGTATCGGCCCACTGCATGTCGATGCCGTGCCAACATTGCAACAAACACATCAACGTCAAAGAGATTATTTTCCCTTCTGAGAAAAAGCAGGTAGCTTCTATCGGAAAAAGGAGAGTTATTTGCTTTAAGTGCTCACGAGAGATTTTCACCGATGAAAATGCGCAGGCAGTAACGTGTCAGCATTGTTACAACCGCAATGACCTGAGCGACCATAAGATCGCTACCCTTTTAGGTAAAGACCTTAAGACATATGGTACGCTTCATTTGAAAAAGAAAGGCAAAATAGAGATCTCAAATATTCTTGTAGGAAATGCTGTCGTACAGGGTAGAATTATGGGCGATATCTTCGCAATGGATACTGTTGAGATTCTGAAACACGGAGAAATCTGTGGAAAAATAACCTGCCGTAAACTTATCGTGAACAAGGGTGGAACATTCAGCGGAATGGTAGAGATGCTGAATGCAGGATCGAACTGACTATAGGAGTACAGAGAACATAGGTCACGTCTTGCCACTTGACACATGATTACACTGGCACAAATGTGTGCAGTGTCACGCTTTTTATGCCTCTTATGGCATTTTGGAAGGAGAAGTTAAACTAAGTCATCTGTCCTGCTATTCTTTTTCAGGTTTCTAACTACATTGATTGCTTCAAGGGTAATCCAGGCAGAGAATGAAAGCAGGAGTACTGATAAAATCGTTAGTATCCAGTTCCGGGATCTAATAAATTCCTTCAAGCTAAGTACCATCGCCGTTGACGTCATGAAAATCAGGAATATAAGAGGTATTAACGTAAATAAAATATTTCTGCCTTTTCTATAAAGGTAAACAGTCAACACCAGTAGTGACAGCCCGGCAAGCATCTGGTTTGTCGCCCCAAAGATAGGCCATAGACGTTTCCAGCTAAGCCCCTCACCTCCAAAGATGAGAATCAATGGAGTGAACGCTGCAATAGCTGCCGCAACAAACCTGTTCGTAAGAATCTTAACATTATATATCTCTCCAAGCTCAGAAGTAATGTACCTCTGAATCCTTGTTGAGGTATCAAGAGTAGTGGCCGCAAAACTTATGACGATTACGGCAATCAGCGTTGTACCGAATCCATCAGGAAGCATAAGCCCTCTTCAGAAAATAGGCACCTCCGTTAACAAACGCCCCTATCTTAGCATCCATGCTCCCGGCAGCACTCCAGCTTGAATAGTGGCTCTTCCATGCAGCAAGCGTTGCAAAACCAGCCGTTGATGCAATTACAGACATCAACCCCAGCGAACCCTCACCCAGCATTGACCCAAAACCAATCATCCTGGCGTCTTTAATATTATTCAGCTGTTTAGATGTAGTACCTGAACCCACAAGGCCATGGAATCCTGATATTGCACCACAGGCTATCGTAATAAACAAGAATGGAAACCACGGCAAGCCACCCTCAACTTCAAGGTTAATTGCAGGAGCAACCATTGGTGGATGTACGATAAAAAGACCCATATACATAATACCTAATCCTACAAGGAGCTGATGCGAATTGATAAAATCCCTTGGTTGGAGCAATAGCCAAACCGGAAGTACAGACGCAATAAATGCGTAAACAAGAAGCAATACAATCCACGACTCTGTCTGCCCGCCAATAAATGCCGGTAAATGCACGGGGGTATATGTACCAAAATATATAAAACCATATAAAACAAGTAACGCAATGAGAGAAGGAATAAGGATTCCAAACTTCGTCCTGTAAATGACAAGTCCTATGGTAACTGCAATAATAATTTGAATATTGACCGGAAGGACTGCTGTTGGAAATTGCGAAAACAGTGTGGCTATTACGTAGGCAAAGACTGCAATTACGATCCATGTAAGGAAAAAGATAATTGTAAGGAATAGTGCACGCGCCCTTTTCCCTATAATGTTTCCTGTCAAGTCTCCAATGGAGTGCCCCTTGTTCTTAGCTGAGAGGACAAGGCATCCAAAGTCATGTATGGCTCCTATGAAAATCGTACCAAAGACCACCCATAACAGTGCAGGTAACCACCCCCATATAACGGCTATTGCAGGACCGATAATGGGCGCAGCACCGGCTACTGACGTAAAATGATGACCAAAAAGCACATATTTGTTTGTGGGAACGTAATCTATACCATCCTCAAATTCACGGGCAGGGGTTACAATG
>CAXGMX010000231.1:0-2324 GCA_964010955.1 uncultured bacterium | reverse complement strand
TAAAAGGAGTTTTAAAGTAGTTGTTTTTCCAGAACCATTTGGGCCAAGTAATCCAAAGATTTCACCTTTTTTAATATCTATATTCAGTTTATCCAGCGCTAATATCTTCTTACGTCTCCAAAAGCTTCTGTACGCCTTTGTCAAATTCTCCGTTTTTATCGCAATATCATTGTCCAATTTTCAAGCCCTCACGGGTAACAAAAAGATTGCCCACATCCAATATTGCTATTGTGATGTGGGCATCTAGTTCCCTCCCCAGTAAGAGTGCAAAATTACATGAATTAAAATAAAAGTCAAGCTAAATCTCCATACGTAACCTATAGCAATCAAAAGAATTAACCTACATTTGAACTCACATCAAAAATATAAAATACGGGAACATTATTAGTCATATTTTTGTATATATGATCAAGGAGGCAGTCGATGATGAAAAACAATACAAGTCATTTAAAACTAAATAGAAAAAAGATGAAATCAAGAAGTGTCCCAAAAAGTTTTAGTACCACAAAGACCGGATCAAAGAAAAAGAGAGTTTGTTTAAAATGTGGAAAGCAATTTCTCAGCAAAGGGCCCTATAACCGAATATGCGATAAGTGCGGTTTAATGAATGAAAGAGTCGCATCGAGTACATACTCTGTAAGCGAAAAGTCTTCATCTGAACCAAACTCTTTAGAAAAAGCGATTTTACGGCTTAAATTGATCAATTTATAAATTAACAATAACAAAAACCACAGGTTGTCCGAAAAAAGAGTATTAATAATTATTTATTTGTAAATTCCTTTTTAAATGTTTGTGTTAAGTATTTAAAATCTCGGATAACCTGATTATTTTTTCACACTTAGCCCCTTCCGATCATCAAAAGAAGATCCACTTGCTCTCCAACCTTAATCTTCAAAAATTTACTCTCCTGATACCTGCAGGCCTCCATGCAGGGGCGATAACGCCCTTATGTTGATATCGGTCGAGAAGCCTTGCCTGTGTTATGCTGAATTCGCCGTACCTGTCATTTATTTCATCCATAGCCTGCACGATAGCTACCCTATCCCTGTCCTTCTTGAAAAGAGGTATCTGGCAGTAATTCGTTACCAGATTTGAGATACTTACACCCAGTAATCGTACCGCATATTTAAGCCTTATCACTCTTAATATATCGAGCGCTGCAAGGTATATGTCAAATCCGTCATTTATATATTCTTTGATAGTGCATCTCCTTGTAAAGGTATGAAAGTCAGAATACCTCAAGGTCAGGGCTATTGTCCTGCCGGAATAGTGGCCGCGTCGTAATCTCCTCCCCACCATTTCCGATAGTTGTAATATATATCTCTCCATATCTTCACCGTTACTTACATTCTTTTCAAGGGTCATACTATGACCTACAGATTTTGCATCTGGCGTATCCTCAACCGGGACAACAGGACTTTCGTCTACTCCCAGTCCCATCTGATGAAGCCTTTTACCAACAATGCCAAATTTATTCTCCAACTCTTTTACCGGAAATCTTCCCAACTCACCACACGTCTTAACACCCATAGCTTCAAGGTGCCTCTCAAGCCGTGAACCTATTCCACAGAGCTCACTTACCGGCAATTTTTCAAGGATTTCAGAAACGGCCCCGGGGTGTATTATCGTAAATCCGTCCGGTTTCTGCATACTGCCGGCCAGTTTTGCCAGCAGCTTGTTAGGTCCCACACCGATGGAACAGGTAAGCCCAAAATCCCTCCGAATTCTTCTCTTAATCTGCACAGCAATATCTTCAGGCTCGCAAAAAAGGTAAAGGGATCCAGTTATATCGAGAAATGCCTCGTCAACTGAATATACCTCCACCAGCGGCGTATAATCTGCGTAAAGCCTGACAAGACGTGTGCAGGTGTCTGTATATTTTTTGTTATTACCTGCTACAAATATTATATCAGGACAGAGTTTCTTTGCCTCCAGCACTGTCATGCCAACCTTAACACCATAAGCCCTGGCCTCATATGAAGCCGTAGTAATAACCGTCCTTTGCTGCGCACCAATAACAGCCACAGGCTTATCCCTGAGCGACGGTTTAGACTGCTGCTCCACAGAGGCAAAAAAGGCATTCATATCCACGTGCATTATTGTTCTGTTATCCATAACTTTAGTTCACTTTAAACTTGATTGAGGCTATCATTCCATCTCCACCGCCATAAGCATCCATACCATGGCCTCGGTATTGTAGGCAATTTCGTACAGGTTCTGACCGTCTGTAACGGAGAAATATGGACAGAGGTACTTCCCTCTCTGTTAGTCCACGTATACGTTACCTCCTTAATATGGTATTGTCTCTCTTTCCAGATAAACCA
>CAXGMX010000230.1:0-2367 GCA_964010955.1 uncultured bacterium | reverse complement strand
GAATAGACATTAATGTAGTAGGAGTCGACATTGGAGGGCGAACAACTGATGTGTTCTCGGTTTTGTATGGAGTCTTCAATCGCACTGTAAGTGCTAACCTGGGAATGAGCTATAGCATATCAAACGTTATTGCAGAAACCGGTATTGCGAACATTATGAAGTGGCTTCCCTTTGATATTGATGAAGCTGATATCCGCAACAGAATAAAGAACAAGATGATTCGCCCTACGACTATACCTCAATTACTGGAAGATCTGAAGCTAGAGCACGCTATAGCAAGGGAGGCGTTAAGGCTGGCATTTGAACAGCATAAGGCGCTTGCAGTTGGCCTGAAGGGTGTACAGAAACAGAGGGATATATCTGAGACATTCGAACAGGTTGCAACAGAAGAAACACTTATTGACATGAACAGGCTCGATCTTATTATCGGCAGTGGCGGAGTTTTATCTCACGCTCCCAGAAGGTCTCAGGCAATGATGATGATGATCGATGCATTTCAACCTCATGGCACAACCATGATTGCAGTAGACAGCATTTTTATGATGCCTCACCTTGGAGTGCTTTCCACGATTAACGAAACGGCGGCAACGGAGGTATTTGAGAAGGATTGCCTGATCTATCTCGGCCCTTGTATCTCTTTAACAAATACAGGAAAACATGGGAGCAAATGCCTTGACTATGTAATCACATATTCAAATGGAAATATAATTGAAGATTCACTCTTGCTTGGAGAGCTTAAGGTTTTGGACCTGAAAAATGGGGAAAAGGCAGAGGTTGCGATAACACCAGCCAGGCAATTTGATGTGGGTGAAGGTAATGGTAAAAAAATTGTCAAAGAGGTTACTGGCGGAGTAGTTGGCCTGGTTATTGATGCACGAGGCCGACCACTTGACCTTAAAGGAGGCAAAGGCAGAGAACCACTGGCAGAAGTACTTTCGAAGTGGAATATGGCTTTTTGATGCGTATCCTGAGTAAAACTTTAGGCACTTTAAACTTTTTATGAACAATTTTAGAAATTACTGACATACAATATGACACACGCATATACACCCGGCTTAAGGCTATCGGAAAAAATACAGATAAGGAAAAGCAGAAACCTTCCACTTCCCGGCGATGTGATTGTAAAAGAAGGAGATATCGTCAAATCGGATGATATTGTGGCCAGGACAAATCTACCGGGCAAGGTTCATTCTGTTAATGTGGTTAACCGTCTTGCTATCCTGCCAGGTGATTTACGCAAGAACATGTTAAAAAAGGAGGTGAGAGTGTTAAGAAAGATGAACCGATAGCAGAGACCAGCCCATTTATTAAGATGTTCAAGTCCATTTGTCTCTCACCCATAACCGGCAATATTGAAAGTATATCAGACATTACCGGCCAGGTGTTATTAAGAGAGCCTCCAAAACCTGTCCAGATCAGTGCGTATATTGATGGCAGGGTAGTGCAGACTATAGAGAAAGAGGGTGTTTTAATAGAGACGTATGCCACCTTCATTCAAGGCATATTCGGCATAGGAGGTGAAACAACCGGTGAATTGCAGATTGTTGTAGATTCACCGGACGATATTGTAAAACCAGAAGATTTAAATGAAACTCACAATGGTAAAATAATAGTCTGTGGTTCAATCATATATTATGATGCGATAAAGAAGGCATTGGAAGTTGGCGTAAAAGGAATTGTTGTCGGTGGAATTCGTGATAAGGATATTAACGAATTGCTGGGCTACGATTTAGGGGTTGCAATTACCGGGTCAGAAGATATTAATATAACACTGATTATTACTGAAGGCTTTGGCCAGATCAGAATGGCACAGAAGACATTTGATATATTAAAGCATAGAGAAGGCTCCATGGCATCTATAAATGGTGCAACCCAGATAAGGGCCGGAGTTGTCAGACCGGAAATTATAATACCCCTATAAAAAAGATGAAACAGAAAAGGCTTCTGAGACTATTGGTGAAGGTGAGTCTCCAACAAATGAAGAATCCGGAGGTATTGCTGTAGGTGATCCAATCCGTATAATCAGGAATCCGCACTTTGGGAAGATCGGCAAGGTCAAAGCCTTACCGAGTGAGCTGAGAACTATAGAAACAGAAGCAAAGGCCCGGGTATTGGAAGTTGAATTCTCTGATGGACAGACTACCGTAATACCAAGGGCAAATGTTGAAGCGATAGAGACGTAAAACAATTACCGCTCCCCGGACAAAAGACGCCGAGGACAAGAAGGCGCAGAGAACGCTAAGATAAACACGGATTAAAGAATTAAGGAGTTGGAAAGTGTATGTTTAAAATATTTCTTACGTTCATTTTGTCTATCTTGTTACTACCTCATTCTTCTACATTTGCAGTGGAAGTTGACATGCTCAT
>CAXGMX010000229.1:0-2389 GCA_964010955.1 uncultured bacterium | reverse complement strand
GGGTAACCGGCGACAGTGTATGGTATCGTGGGGGCCGGTGGGTTAAATGGAATCTCACAAGTAGTATATAATGGGAGATATGATGCTGAAAAATGGTACTCAATCATAGAAAAATACAAGGTGACTGTATGGTACACTGCGCCAACTGCGTTAAGAATGCTCATGAAGGCCGGCGATGAGATCATTAAAAAATACGATTTAAGCAACCTGAGATATATCTGCAGTGTCGGAGAGCCATTGAATCCGGAAGTTATAAGGTGGGGACTGAAGGTTTATAACCTGCCTATTCACGACAACTGGTGGCAGACGGAAACCGGTTCAATAATGATAGCTAACTATCCCAGCTTACCAATTAAACCTGGTTCAATGGGTAAGCCATTTCCCGGTATCTGTGCAAAGATTATTAATGCAAAAGGCAAAGAATTATCTCCGGGAAAGCATGGTCTCCTGGCTTTGAAACAAGGCTGGCCATCAATGCTGAGGAGGGTATGGTCAGACAAAAAGAAATATAATGAATATTTCCGCATCTCCGGTTGGTACACCACGGGGGATACGGCTTATATAGATAATGACGGTTATTTCTGGTTCGTGGGAAGAGCGGATGACGTCATCAACACTGCCGGACATCGTGTAGGCCCGTTTGAAGTGGAAAGTGCATTAGTGGAGCATAAGGCAGTTGCGGAAGCGGGTGTTATTGGGATACCCGATAAGGAAAGAAGTGAAATTATAAAGGCATTTATTGTTCTAAACAAGGGACACAAACCATCTCCTAAACTTAAGAAAGATATACAGGGGTTTATAAAGAAACGATTAGCCGCTCATGCATACCCAAGAGAAATCGAGTTTACAAAAGATGTCCCTAAAACAAGAAGTGGTAAGATAATGAGAAGATTGCTAAAGGCAAGAGATTTAGGGTTACCAACTGGGGATATATCGACATTGGAAGAGGAATAAATAAACCAGCGAACAGAGTGAGCTGTCTTATCTTCCTATTCCGATATAATTAAATCCGGCACTTCTCATTTCTTCCGGTTCATAGATATTTCTTCCGTCTATTATGTTTGGTTGTTTCAATAATCTCTTAATCTTATCCATATCCAAAACTCGAAACTCATTCCATTCAGTAGCAATTACCAGGGCGTCACAACCCTTAACAGTTGAATATGGATCGTTGCAAAAAGTAACATCCTTTAAAACCTTTTTTGCGTTTATCCTTGCCTCAGGATCAAATGCGCGTATTTTAGCACCTAACCCTTGAAGTTCCATGATTATGGCAATAGATGGCGCTTCACGTATGTCATCTGTTTTTGGCTTAAAGGCGAGTCCCCATATTGCTATGGTCTTTCCCTTTAAATGTGGAAGTAGTCTTTTTATCTTCGATAGAACAAAATTCCTTTGATTTTCATTCACCCAGTTTACGGCAGATAGTATCTTTCCTTTAACCTTATTCCGTTTCATCAATTCTGCCAGTGCCTTCACGTCTTTAGGAAGACATGAACCACCATAACCCATGCCGCTTGTAAAAATCTAGGTCCAATTCTATTATCCAGCCCTACACCTTTCGCCACGCTCTTAACATCAGCCCCGACTTTTTCACATAATTGTGCAATTTCATTCATAAAGGAGATCCTCGTAGCCAACATTGCATTGCTGGCATATTTTTATCATTTCTGCACTTTTAATATCTGTGATGAAACCGGTTTATCTGTCCTTGCAATACCCCTGTATATCGAAACCATTATTTTCTTTTGCTCTTTCGCTGTCTGTACCAATAACTATTCTATCAGGATTGGTAAAATCTTTTACAGCTTCACCTTCACGTAAGAACTCAGGGTTTGATACTACATCAAACTCATATTCCCCAGTTTGATTCCTTTTTATAATATTTTTCACTAATTCTGCAGTACCCACAGGTACTGTACTTTTGTTTACAATTACCTTATAAGTATTCATATTCCTACCAATCTGTTCGGCAACTGATTCAACGGCAAAAAGGTCTGCCTCATGGTTCTTTCCGGGAGGCGTACCTACGGTTATAAAGATTACGTTTGATTCTTTAATTGCAGTTTTTATACCATTACTAAAATGCAACCGTTTTTCTTTAATGTTCCTTTCAAACATATCCTTTAATCCAGGCTCGTAAATAGGAATAATACCCTTTTCAAGCTTATTTATTTTTCCCTTATCTATATCAAAACATATTACTTCATTGCCCATATCAGCTAAACAAGTACCAGCAACAAGCCCTACATAACCACAACCCATACAACTAATTTTCATAATACTTTTCCTCTAAAAGCCTTATATTTCTGGCAGTTACCGCTTTCTTGACGGTCATTTTAGTATCATCTATTGTAAAGAATTGTACAAGTTTGTGATGGTACAGTTA
>CAXGMX010000228.1:0-2465 GCA_964010955.1 uncultured bacterium | reverse complement strand
TTACGTTTAGTGTTAGTAGATCTAAAGTGATATATCTCAGAAGCCGAGATTATTTCGGAAACCGGATCATCCAGGTAATTTGCTTATTTAGTACCTACCTTTGTTTTTTTGGTATGGAGCATAACCCAGGGCAGGGCCTGCAATCCCGTAAACCTTTTCTACCTTAATGCCATCATCATTCAGAATCCTCGCTGTCGCGATATTTCTTTGAACGCCTCCGCTATGTCCACTTAAATGAATAGAATCACTAGGATTTACATCATATTTAGAGATAATCTCTGATGCCATATCGTAAGCATAACCATGTGATATATTAAACAATGCCCAGAAAACGTCAATACCGCCTCCATGTTTATAGGGTATTACTTTTATATAGGGTCTGTCAGTATCTACTCGATTTGTTTCATTTGGAGTGGTACTACCAGACTGACGGGTGGACTGATCCGGTGGACATTCTTGTACTGGTGGGTTTGTTAAATAATGAACCCACAGATCCATATTCTGGGCAGAGTCATTGCCGCCGTAGATACCCCTTGTCAAAAACAGCTTATTTGCAGTACCGCTTTTCTCTCTATGCCGTTGGTCAAATATTGAACCGATGACGGGGATCTCACCCAACAAATTCTGAGTTGTCGCCACTATCCCCTGATCACCATCTATCCTGTACCTGTATGTAAGTGCAGTAACTCCATTACGCCAATCTTCGCCAGCAGCTTTAAAACCTTTGAGCTTATAAAATGGAATCTTTCTCTCTATAAATATATTCTCAAACAATTCTGCTTACTAAAAAAGAAATCGGAGACTTGAGAATCTCACCTGCAAATTGCTTAAGTCCGATAATTGTGTCTACCAGAAATGTATATGGTAATCTCAAATAATCTGCAGGCTTCTTAATCTTATAATTAATATAGGGCTGCCTGTTTCTTTTGGAGTTGTTCTTGTTGCCATATTTCACATAATCCCATCCAAATACCTCAGGTTCATCTTGCACTATGCCTTCAAGGCTTTCTATGTAAAACGTCAGGGAAGAGAGTTCTAAGAATCCTCTCCTGTCATAAACATAAGAAAGCAGTTTAATACTGCTTGATCTTTCTTCCTCGACGGCTGTTAGCATGTCATCATATAGGCCTGTGCGATTAGGTATTAATAAAACACCTGAATCTTTTTTGAGATTATATAAAGAAGAAAGTTAAGATTACGTTCGTAAATTGGTTTTAAAAATCCTGGTTTACCGAGTTTCTCCTTGATTCTCTCTTCAGTCAATTCTTCACCGTTTTCTTCTAAATCCTTTATGGATGAGAGTAGCTGGCCAAGCCTGTCTTCACCGTATCTGGCCAGGCATCCTGGGAGTGTGAGAGATATCAGGATAATGGAAATGGCTGTTTTAATTTTTACCATGTACAAATGCGGTTTTATGGTTAAAACCTAATTAGATAACATAGCGCGGCATAACCGCCCATCAGTTTGTTAGGCGGATGGGCACTTTTAACTTATTATGGTTATTCTATAGTACGGTGAAATATGTTGTCAACCGATATAATTCGTTGTTGAGTAATGGAAGGTGAGAATGTAAACTTGCAATATTTACAATTATAAAAGGAGTGTGTGAAAATGAAGAATTATCGTAAAGAACTATGGTTCAATGTGACTAAAAGGAGGGAGTTTATAAACATTACTCCTCAGGTCAATACCTGTCTTAAAGAAAGCGGTATTCAGGAAGGCCTTGTCCTGGTAAATGCCATGCACATCACTGCCTCAGTCTTTATAAATGATGATGAGTCCGGTCTTCATCAGGATTATGAAGAGTGGCTGGAAAAGCTGGCGCCCCATGAGCCAATCTCACAATACCGTCATAACAATACTGGCGAGGATAATGGCGACGCACACCTTAAGCGGCAGGTGATGGGACGTGAGGTAGTTGTCGCAATCACCGGAGGCAAATTGGACTTCGGTCCCTGGGAACAGATATTTTACGGAGAATTTGACGGTAGACGGAAGAAGAGGGTTCTGGTGAAGATTATTGGTGAATAGAATGGTTCACAAGAGTGTAGCGATTGGTGCATATGTATATCCGGGCTGGCATTCTTGTCCCGAGCGAGACTGCCATTTTCCACCGGGTTGGAGTGAGTGGGACCTTGTTTTGAATGCTCCGTCCCGTTTTCCGGATCATAATCAACCGCGGCTCCTTGTTGATGGGACGTACGATGATTCAGATCCCTCTACTGCACAGAAACAGGTCGGGCTGGCCGGTGAGTACGGTGTGGATTTCTTCGTGTACGGTTTTTTCTGGTCACGGGGAAAACGAGTTTTTGAAGCGGCCCTTGATAATGGATTTCTAGGCAAAGATGGTGGTTGTGATTTTCCATTCACCCTCATGTGGGCAAACCGTATGCCTCGTGGAGTTCTTCCCGTAAAACACAAACCCGGTCCCGGAATTGATCCCGGAAGGTTAGTATACGTGGCGT
>CAXGMX010000227.1:0-2469 GCA_964010955.1 uncultured bacterium | reverse complement strand
AATATGAATTGACAGGTTGTCAAAGGGAAAATATAAAGAAGCGATAATCAAATTGTCTCCTCACAAAACATATTTGCGTATGTCATTTAAAGGTAAAGGCTTAGGTTGTTGTGGCTGTTTCCTTTTTAAACGGTATATATTTTGCTTATATGAATCAAAGCTCATCCTTAAACAGAGTGGCGTATTTTAAATAGTAGGGTATTTTATTAATTTAAAGTAGCTGTTAAACGTATTGTTTATTTAACTTTATTTATGTAGCACATTTCCAGAAACATTTTATCCGTGTGTTTAGCACAAATTGCAGTAACCTGAATTGAGTGATTTTATATTATATTACAGTCACTGAAGGCTTAAAGCAATCTCCGGTTGACATCTTGAGTTTCTCATCATCTAACTGTTATATGAGAACTTCACGTAAGTTAAGCAGCATGAAGATTGCGGCTAAATGCCAGGCATACGACTTTCAGGTGGGCACGAGTTGTTCGATTTAGGAGCGACTTATCTTTTCCAACGCTCATAATTAATCGTTAAGCTTTAGATATGACTGATAAAATTGATGTAAATTATTTAGATGCGGTAAGAGAGAAAGGTACAACTAAACTTAAAGGACCTTATGTGCCTGGCACGCTTCTTGAGCATCCAAAAACGGTTACAAGAAGGGGCCTTTTCTGGACAGCCTGGCTGGCGTTCTGGGGGCTTGTTTCTATGTGGGCTTTCGCTACCGTCCGTTTTTAGTCCCCAGAGTCTCCTATGAACCTTCAAGTATATTCAAAGCAGGCAGACCTGAAGACTATCCTATGGGTTCTGTAACACTCATAAGTTCGCGCAAGGTATGGATTGTCAGAGAAAAAGAAGGTATTTACGCACTGATAGCAGAATGTACACATTTGTCGTGTCAGCCTAGATGGCTTGAGGAGCAGCAAATATTTAAATGCGCTTGTCACGGTGGACAATTCTATAAAAACGGAGTAAATTTTGCCGGGCCTCCGCCTAGACCTTTGGATCGTGCTCATATATCAATGGGTAATGATGGGCGTTTGATTGTAGATAAAGGAAAAAAAGTCGGCATTGATTTCATTTTACAGGTTTGACATGATAATGGAAGGCATATAGTTATGTAATTCCTTGTTATTTGTTTTGATGAACGAAGTAAAATAGCAATTTAATCGAAATAAGGCGAAAAAAGGTCAATTATGGAGAACAAAGAAGAAGATAAGAAAGTAGATGATATTATACCGGATGTTGTAAAAGAGACGCAGGCTTGGAAAGCTGTATTCGGAGATCTCATATTTGGTGAATTTAGGCCTTTGTCTCCATTCAACAGCTTAATGCGCGGGATTGCGAAGCTCATGCAGTTGACCCCTTATAATATGAGCGTGGGTGGTAAGAGAATAATATTGTACACATTTTGCCTTGGTGGTCTTAGTGTATTCTTCTTTTCTTTACTTGCATGTACCGGTGCGTTTTTAATGATTTATTATAACCCGGATGTGAATGCGGCTTATGCAAATATCGAGGACATGAGATACATTGTGCCGTTTGGCGTTCTTATAAGGAACATGCACAGGTGGACGGCCCATCTAATGGTATTGTTTGTTGCCCTTCACATGCTGCGTGTATACTTGACAGCGGCATACAAACCCCCAAGGGAGTTAAACTGGGTTGTAGGGGTAATTCTGTTAGTAATGACGATGCTTGCAAGTTTCACAGGTTATCTGCTTCCATGGGATCAGCTGGCTTACTGGGGAGTTACTATAGGAACCAGTATGGGAGCAAATGCTCCTGTATTAGGGGCAAAGGGGCCATTTGCAATATTACCCCCAGGCGGCGATGTGAATTCTGTTCTGTTGGGCGGTACATCGGTTGGTCAGCCTACTTTATTAAGGTTTTATCTTTTGCATGCTATAGCAATACCTCTTGGAATAGCGGGGTTAATGGGTTTTCATTTCTGGCGCATAAGAAGGGCTGGAGGGGTTTCAGGACCACTTTAAATTATACAGTACGAAACTTTGCAGACAATATTTTCATTCATACAGGGAAAATAGAATGGCTGAATTAGAAGAAGGATCAAGGGAAAAGGGCAAAAAGGGTGCTTGGGAAGACAAGGATGTTTGGCTGGGGAGGTTACCAAGCTCACACGTGTTCAAGGAAGGTTTCGAGACCCTGAATAAGAAAGAGCAGGACTATACTGTTAAACATCTCCGTGATTCTGTCGGAATAGAATTTATTGCCGGACTGATATTCACGTTCATAATAATGACATGGTCTCTTTTTATGGATGCGCCATTAAAAGAGCTGGCAAACCCTGCTGACACACCCATTGATGAGAGGGCGCCATGGTACTTCATAGGGCTTCAGGAACTGCTTATATTTTTTGATCCATGGCTGGCGGGTGTTATCCTTCCCAGTATTTTGCTTGTAGGCTTAATACTTGTTCCTTTCATTGACCCGAATAAGGAAATCGGTATT
>CAXGMX010000226.1:0-2498 GCA_964010955.1 uncultured bacterium | reverse complement strand
TGACACCAAGCTTCCACACCATCTGAAGTGTTAAATGTATCATTTTACCTGTGACAAACCGGTAGTTTTCTACATAAAGCCACAACTCAACAGCTGCATCCATCTCTGGTATCAATGTATCGGTATCACTCGGCTGGGCGGATTCTCCATGCTCCTGATTCTGCCTGTAACCTTCCTGTCCTTTACATCTGTCCAGACTCACAATCATGATTAATACACACAGACAAGTTGTAAATAAAACCCTTTTCATCTCTTTACCCTGCTTCTTCGTCTTACCCTCTTATCAAAAAAGTCTGACAATGCCTTTGTCCATTGCTCTTCATTCTGGCCGGTCATCAATGTAAGACAGTCCAAATTAAGTTTATTAAACAAACCAAGATGTTGTGAGCTCCCCATAATGCCTTTAGACAAATCCAGGTACTTCACGCCTTGTGTCTCCAGATCCTTTACGGCCACAAAGCCCCTTGCCCCGGGAATTATCTCTTCCCTTAAATCTGAAATAATAATGGGAATAACGTCATGTTTTTTCACAAGGGATTTGAGTGATGCCTCATAATCAAACGGTGCAAAGAAATCAGATAACACAAATACAAGTGAAGGTTTAAACTGCATGCTGTTCAAAAATTTAAAGGCACAATTGATATCGGTACGCACGCCTTCAGTCTTATCACTCATTATGCCTTTGGCAATCCTGGCACCTTCTTTCTGACCTGACAGGGGAGGAATGTATTTCTCGATTCTGTCTGTAAAGGTGATGAAACTAACAAGATTACCGGCTTCTGTTGCAGCTTCAACCAGGATGGAAATTATAGATGACTGAATATCTTCCTTAGTAAAACCTGTCGAACCAAACTTCTTTGATCCGCTTCTGTCAATCAGGAAGAATATGTTGGTTCTTTTGTCCACCAACTTTAACCTGACATGCAAGACCCCTGTCCTTGTAGTAGTCTTCCAGTCGATAGACCTGAATTCATCGCCCGGCTGGTACTGCCTCATCTCATCAAACTCAATCCCCCTTGTTGCATTCATGTAACTGGAAAAAGAACCTGCAAAGAGATTAGCTACCATTCTCTGTATATGTAATCTTATCTTGCTTCTCAATAAATCAGTTCACTCCGTTCGCTAATTTAGTATACTTTGCCTGTCCAAATAGCTTATCGATCGGGCTTACACTAAACATGGTTTATAAAAGACTAAAGCCTTAACTCCACAAGTGCTAAGGCCAAAAAACTAATTCTGTTGGAGTTAAGGCTTTAGCCTTTTATTCAAAAGTCGTTATCTACGAAAGTCTCTGCCCAACCGGCTTTTTGGCAGGTACGTACAATTTAATTTAAAGCATCTGCTTCCAGAATCGGCACCTTTTTCAATATAGTATCTATTATATCGTCCGGATCAATCCCCTGAGACTCTGCTTCGTGCGTTAAAATTATTCTGTGCCTTAAGACAGGATAAGCCATTTTATGAATGTGTTCTGGCAGTATTATCTTACTCCCTGACAGAAAGGCACAAACACGTGCGGCCTTTGCCAGATAAATCGAAGCACGAGGAGAAGCACCATACATGATCATATTACTTATATATTCGTTACCATCACCGTTTGGCCTTGTCTCTCTTACTATGCGTGTTGAATATTTCAGGATTTCAGATTCCTTATCCAAAGGAATCTTCTCTGTTATGAAGTGTCTCAATGAAATTATCTCGTCAGGATGCAGTACCACATCAAGTTCAGGCTCTTTGTCACTGACCTGTCTCTCCGCAATCTCCCTCTCTTCAGTATAAGAAGGATAAGTAACCCTTAGCTTAAACATAAACCTGTCGACCTCGGCTTCCGGCAGGAGATATGTCCCGGATATCTCTATCGGGTTTTGAGTAGCCATGACGGTAAATAACTTCTCCAGTTTAAATGTCTCTCTACCTATCGTTACCTGCTTTTCCTGCATACTTTCCAGCAAAGCGCTCTGTACCTTTGCAGGTGCCCTGTTAATCTCATCTGCCAGAAGCAGATTAGTAAATATCGGCCCCTTTTGAACAGTGCTCTTTCTGGTTTCAGGATCGCACAATTCATATCCTGTAATGTCGCCGGGTACCAGATCAGGCGTAAACTGAACCCTCTGAAATTTTGCATCAATTGCCCTTGACAGGGTCTTGACAGTTATAGTCTTTCCCAGGCCGGGATAACCTTCCAACAGAATGTGCCCATCAGCAAAGAGGGCAATAATAATAGCCTCTATCATCTCATCCTGGCCTACAATAACCTTCTCAATTTCTTTTTAATACAACTGAACTTCTCCTTAATATACTGAACATCTTCAAAATTCTCAGTCTGAGTGTCTTCTATCACCTTAGATTTCTCCTAAAACATTAAACAAAATAAAAGCGAATTAAGTGCCTAGTCGACTCGTCATTCCCATCCAAGCTTTATTTCAGATGCAAAACTAATAAAATGGAAATGTCGGTATTAATTATGCAGAAATTGCATATTATATAGAATTGAATTT
>CAXGMX010000225.1:0-2505 GCA_964010955.1 uncultured bacterium | reverse complement strand
CATGTAAACTTTGGTCTCATCTTGCGTATCCACTATCCTCTAGCGCTCCCGTCGGGCATACCATGGTGCATCTGCCGCAAAGTATGCAGTCTTTTGTCTCCACATCAATAGTAAGGTCGCATTTCAGACATCGGGAAGAGTCTATCTTCGCCTGTGCTTCGGTAAGGCCAAGTTCTACCATATTAAATGAGTCCTGCCTCTCTTCTGCAGGCAACATCGGCATTTCCTGGCGGGGCACGACATCATAATTTGCCTCTCGTGCACTAAGTTCGCTATCCGTAAGCGTAACCCAGTACCTTTTTTTTCGGTTCCCGAAGGTCTTCTCCTCTTATATATCTATCGATGGATTTTTGAAGCCTTTGTGCCATTTCCAATTGCCTCTATTACAATCCTTGGGCCGAAAGCAACGTCACCACCGGCAAATACACCGGGTTTCGTAGTTGCAAGAGTTTCATCATCAATCTTTATTGTGCCTCGTGGAGTCACCTCTATCTCAGGGTATCCGTCAAGCCAGGATGTGTCAGCAGCCTGGCCAACAGCCAGTATCACCGAATCTGATGAGATAGTACTTTCACTGCCTTCAATAAATGTTGGATTAAACCTGCCTTCACTGTCAAAAACAGATTTAACATCTATAGTCTCCAGTCCCACCACTCTGTTATTTTCTACAAGGATTCTCTTCGGCCCTTTAGACGGATGAAGTATTACACCCTCTTCCTCTGCCCCGTCTATCTCATGCTCGTGCGCAGGCATCTCTTCCTTAGATTCCAGGCAGACTACGTGTACCTCCTGCTGTCCCATACGAACTGCCATTCTTCGCGCAGTATCTATCTCTGCACGCTCATAGCTGGCACAATATCTTTCGGTCTGAAAAAACCTTGCAGCAGTTCTTGCAGTATCCATTGCAACGTTTCCACCACCAATTACTATTACTTTTTTCCCCAGACCCCTGAAAATACCGAGATTCACTTTTTTCAGGAATTCAAGGCAATTCAGAACCCCCTCTCCATCTTCTCCGGGAATTCCGAGCTTTCTTACCTTTTGAGCGCCCGCAGCTATAAAAACTGCTTTAAATCCCTCTTCGAATCGATCAGAAATTGTTATTCCCGGACTTCCAATAGGTGTGTTTGTCTTTATCTCTACACCTCGTGCCTGAATATGGCTTATATCAAACATAATCTGCTCACGAGGGAGTCTGTAGGAAGGGATTGCCCACATCAACATGCCGCCCGGTACAGATTCCTTTTCAAAAACAGTCACCCTGTATCCCATACCTGCAAGGTTGTTAGCGGCTGTTAATCCGGCAGGGCCGGATCCGATTATGGCAACTTTTTCCTCTCTCTGTCTTATATTTGGAGGAGGAACTTTTATTTTGTTTTTGTAAATATAATCTGTAACAAACCGCTTTAAATTGTCAATTGCCACCGGCTTGTCAAAATCACCACGCTTGCACATCGACTCACACGGGCGCGCGCATATGTAACCACAAACGGCGGGGAAAGGATTGGTTTCCAGCATTAATTTGTACGATTCCAGGTATTCACCTTGATTAATCAGACGTATGTAACCGGGTACATCCATGTGAGCGGGACATGTATGCTGGCAGCGAATATTTTGCTGTAACCAATCCAGGTCGAGAAGCACTCTTTTATCTTGTTCAGTAATAGTTGCTTGTTCCATAAACCTGCTATCTGTCTATTAAATTCTAATTTGCGATTTAAAGGATTCCAGCCTAACAGACTGGCGGGCAGGCAGGAATTCCCCAATCCTTCAATTCCTTAATCTCTCAGTTCCTCAATCCCTTTTTATACAATCAACTCAGTTTCTGTAGGCACGGTTTTGCTTTTATCTACAACCAATCTGCCGCTGTGATCAACAGACATTTCAAAATGGGCTAAAGGTTTTGGTGCAGGGCCGGCGAAGTTTACACCGGTTCTATAATATTTACTTCCATGACACGGACACTCAAAGATATCCTTGGCTTTTGAAAATTCAACCGCACATCCCAAGTGTGTGCATACCACGGAAATAGCCTTAAAGCTGTTGTTATCACGTACAATAAAAATCCTCTTCGACTTTAATTTAGTCACCGAAATTTGTTGAAAAGCATCAGGTTTCCCCACGGTAAATCTTGGTGAAGGTTCAAAAAGTACCCTGGGATAAAAGAAACCTTTATATCCAAAAAATTGTGACAGAAATCCCAATATTACGGCAAAAAGCATACCCCAACCAGCCAGAGTAAAAAAATGCCTGCGAGAGAAGGTAAAACAGAGGTTTTCTCCTGTCTCGGAAGTTTTGCATCTATCCTGTTCCGTAGTTTCCATAATTATCTCCCTGCTTTAACCTCTTACACCATTAAATTCTTAAGAAAAGCCTCTTAACCATTTAAAAACCCCCCATTTTAATAAGTATTATCTATTTCGCAAGTATAATGCCAAATTATCGGGAGGCCAGAGCCATTATATCGCTTTCCGAAGTACATGTAAATCAATAGAGTACATAAAA
>CAXGMX010000224.1:0-2509 GCA_964010955.1 uncultured bacterium | reverse complement strand
ACGCCACGTATAAAAGTTCAAGTTCAGTTCACGCCTGCCCGATTGCGTTCAGGCGGGGATTTAGCCAATTTATCAGAGGTAACGTTTTCCAGATTATAATCAAGATTGCCTAAACCAATCTTGTGGGCATGTTCAAGCTGTACGGTATAATCGATCTTTGGCCAGAGTTTTTTAAAATAATCCTTTCCCGTGTGTTCGTTTATTAAGTCAACAGTTGCTTTTTCAACAGCTACCGGGTCTCTGGAAACCACTATGCCGATATCAGGAACGTCAGGTTCAAAAGGCTTGTCCATACAATCACAATGTTTAGTTATGTGTGTAAGGAAGTTAAAGAATGCCGCTTTTTGCTTCTTCTCTTCTAAAATGGCCAGACAATATTCTGCGACCTTTTTCTGTAAATTTGCAGTGTCTTCGTCCCATGCAATCTTAACGGCATCGAATTGACAAACGGCAAGGCATTCTCCACAGCCGATACATATTTCAGGATCAATCACTGCCGTATCTGAAGCCATTGTAATTGCGTCAGCAGGACACCAGATCTGACAGACCTTGCATGTTGTACATTTTTTTTTAATAATCTGAGGTATCACGCCGGAATGCTGGGCTAACTTGCCGCCCCTTGCAGACAACCCCATACCGATATTCTTGAATGTTGCCCCAATGCCGGTTGCAAGATGCCCTGTAACATGTGCAATAGAGATAATAGCGTTTGATGCCATTGCCACACCTGAAATATAAGCGTTCTTGCACAATTCCCGGTTAATTTCAACAATATAATCATGCTCACCAAAAAGCCCGTCGCCAATAATAATAGGAGCCCCTGTGTTTTCTATTGTAAAACCATGCTCATGAGCGAGCGTTAAATGGTCTATTGTATTAGACCGTTTTCCTACGTATAGCGTATTCGTCTCAACCAGAAAAGGTTTGCCGCCGCTTGACTTTACCTTATCCACAGCCGCTTTTATCAACGGGGGCTTGAGGTAGCCGATATTCCCCTTCTCCCCGAAACTGGTTTTTACCGCAACCATATCACCTCTTTTAATAATACTCTTGATGCCAACAGCATCACAAAGCCATTTTACCTTTTTAGCTTGCGAGGAAAGTGATTCGCCGTTCCTGGTTTCGATAAAAAATACTTTACTCTTCTTGGACATCTTAAATCCTATTAAAGATACTAAGTATCAAAATATAAACAGATTGAGAATTATAACACTGCTTTATTTGTTTGTTAAGTACCAATTCAGAAAGAATCGAAAGAGAGGTTAGCCACGAAAACACACGAAATAGCACGAAGAATATAGAGGAAAACATCGAGGACTCAAAAAGTGGAGAGGATAGGAAATAATAGCGTTGTCTGTAGAAATCAACTGTTTTTAAAATACAAATTTTATATCGTCATGCCCCTTGAGTGCCTGATAAATATTATTACGATATGCCTCATCGCTTACCGTAACCGTCACATTAAAGCTCCGGTATTTTCCTGTCTTGCTGGTATTGGAATCGTTGATATGATATTCCCTGTCCTGTATTATGCCGGCAACTGCGTTATGTACAGACTCCTTATCACTTCCGATAACCTTGTAAAGCCATTCGCAGGGATAATCTATCTTGACTTCCTGATTATGGATATGATCTCCATGATCACAGCAATCTCTATTATCAATCATTTAAAGTCTCCGTTCTTCTGTGTAAATCTGTGTCCAATGTCTTTTGTTTCTTTGTTTTTTCGTGCTATTTCGTGGGCTAAAATATCTTCTCAATAATTTAATTTAAACAACTCTCCCAGTATTGACTCAGGATAGATACAGAAGGGATACTCCCTGTTGGTTACAATAGAATTATACCTTATTCTCTTCTCTAAATCTTCCAGTTCTTTTTCTTTCTCCATGATCAGAGACATTATCTTCTCCTTCATTATGGAATTAAGCTCTTTCAATCTGTCAAAAGCGCGATGCTTTTCTTCACTTTCGTGTGCCTCTTTAGCTATCAAGTCTTTCTTTTCACTTACCATAGATTTCATCCCGGCGCTTTCCATGACCTCCCCGGAAGCATATTTATCCGGATTATATCCCATGTCTTTGATGACGTGCTTTAGCGCTATAACATCGTCATTAGAGACATTAAATGGTTTATACGGCAGATGCAGGGTTGCCGAAACGGTTACATACGCGGGAGGCTCTACACCAAAGAACTCCCTTATGATTTCATTAGTAATCAAATCATACTTTGCACCACCAATCCCATGAACGAACAAGTCAGAGAGGAACATCCTTGAGTACATAGTGTTAACTATAGCCTTCGGGCGGATTTTTATGCCTGTATTTATCAAATCCCTCAACCTTCTTAAATTTTCTGACGAATTACCTGATGAATTACCGTTTTCACCAAAATCAAAATGACCAACTATCTTATCCTTGCATATTATGCTTATGCGCTTGTCGTCTGCTACAGATGCATAAAGGTCTTTCCGTGACTCACCCTCACCCCATATCCAGAATGGCAACTCCAC
>CAXGMX010000223.1:0-2616 GCA_964010955.1 uncultured bacterium | reverse complement strand
GTTTTCAAAGGAATTCTTTAAGATGTAGCATCCAATTTCTTAATTAACGTAAGTGTCTTATGCGTAAGAACATAAATATCTTTCCATTCTGTTTTATACTTTCCAGAGAACAATCGTCATTGTTTAAAACCTCCAGTAAGCACAAAAATTAATGTTGTTTAAGCAGACAATTTTGTTCATTTAAAGAAGGGAGATGTTTCATTTTTAATTAAAACATTGGCAATTTAGACAATTAAGACAATTTATGTGTAATATTACAGTTTAGTCATAAAGGAGGTATAAAGTGGGCCAGAAATGCAGTATATGTAAGCATGATAGCCGGTTAAAGATAGACAGGGCGATTATGAAGGGTACTCCATACTTAAGAATAGGTAAGAAGTACGGTGTGAACGATGTTTCAGTGGCGAATCATGCTAAGAAGCATCTAAGCAGACAGATGCTAAAGAGTGATGAAATGAAACAGGTAACGCATAGTAAGAATTTGTTTGAAGAAGTACAGGAATTGATACAGAGGACGAAGCGAATACTTGATAAGGCAGAGGAGGATGACAGGCCTATGATATCGCTTTCGGCTATAAACAGTCTGAAATCTACATATGAATTTCTAATAAAATTCAGTGTGCATATGCAGGAAGCTCGGAAGCAGGATAAGGAAAGTGAGTGGGCTGAAAAACGTTTCTATGTAAACATCATTAAAGAAAGATTAAGCGTTGATGAGTTATTATTATTAAATAAACTCATGTCCAAAATGAACGGTGAAATAGATTCAGATGAGGATTTATTACAAGATATAAGAAAAACTAGAGTTTCGTAGTGAAAGGTTGAAATAATATAACCGATGAAAACAGAATCAAAAAATAAGTATTGGGAAGCCACAGAACGTTACGTGGATATAAAAGCCGTCTCCAGGTATACATCCTTACCTGTAAAAACACTCTATGAATGGGCAGGGCAGGGGAAGATACCTTCAGTCAAGATGGGCAGAAGAGTTCTTTTTGATCTTTACGACATAGACCGGGTAATGGCAGGTTTGAAACGTCCATGCCGCCAGCAAGAGAAACCTGCAGATAAAATCATTGGAGATATTTACAGTGATAGTATATAATTCTCCTGATAGCGGTCATACAGGCACTATAGGGCACGTGAAGGGGGGTGGATATGTTTGAACGTGACGGTGTTTGGTGGACTTGCATTAGACACAACGGGAGAAAGATTCAAAGAAGCCTCAGAATACCTGTTGGAAGGAAAGATCACGAGAGGGTTGCCCGGGCCATCGAATCCAAAATAAGGGTTCAGCTTATTGAGGAAGACTTTTTTGATAAGCCAACTGGTTGCAGGAAAAATCTCAAGGATATGATGGATAAGTTTATGAAAGAGCATGCTCCCAGGGTATCATGCAGTATGCAAAAAAGCTATTCATCATATTTGACACACCTTGTTCCTTTTTTTGGTGATTCAAACTTAATGTCAATTTCACCAAAAATGATATCACAGTATAAGGTGTTGAGAACGAATGACGGGGCAGCACCTGCTACCATCAATCGTGAACTATCTATGCTCTCAAAGGCTTTTAATGTGGCTATCAATGAGTGGGAGTGGCTTAAGGATAATCCTGTTTCTGTGGTACAGAAGGAGCGAGAAAACAATGAAGTTGACAGGTGGCTGACAGAGGATGAAGAGAGAAGGCTTCTTGTAAATAGTCCTGAGTGGTTACGTGAGATAATAGTCTTTGCATTGAATACAGGTTTGCGACAGGATGAACTGTTGTCGCTTGAATGGAGCCGTGTAAATCTGCTCCGCAGAACTATTCTAATACGTAAGACTAAGAACTATAAACCAAACACTCTTCCTCTGAATAGCATAGCGCAGAATATCCTTGTGCAAAAGAATGAAGTTAAGGTGAGAAGCCTTAAAGGTGATATTGTATTTACTAGTCAAGCAGGAACGAAGATTGGCAAGCGTAACCTGATAAGGACATTTGCCCAGGCATTAAAGAAGGCAGAGATTGATGGCTTTACATTTCATTGCCTTCGACACACTTTTGCCACAAGATTAGCTCAAAATGGTGTAGATATTTACAAAATAGCGAAGCTCTTGAATCATAAAGACCTGAAGAACACGCAACGCTATGCTCACCATTGTCCCGATAGTTTAAAGGACGGTGTTCAGGTTTTGGAAAAGTTTGACTTCAATTTGACTACAATGGCTCAAAATGGTGGTTGAAAGTAGTTCTTGTTTTGTCCTAAGTCCTTGTATGACAATATGGGCGATACTGGATTCGAACCAGTGACCCCTTGCTTGTCGAGCAAGTGCTCTAGCCAACTGAGCTAATCGCCCATGAAATACGTTATGTTGATTTCGAGAAAGGAGTGATGAAATCATGGAGTAAGAATATTAAAATCTCTATGAATGAGTAATTCCCTGCTCTCTATTTATCATTCATTATTATGGTTTTTATCTTAGCAAAGACAGAGACAGTGTCAAGCAAATTCAAAAGTGCTTAACCATCCAGTATTCATACAAATAACACCTCAGGATTTTCCAAAGAATATGTTAGAACACCGATAATATTACAATAGAGGGACCAGCCAGGGCATGTGGTAAATACACATTTAC
>CAXGMX010000222.1:0-2620 GCA_964010955.1 uncultured bacterium | reverse complement strand
ATTTCTAGCTGTCATGACGTGTCTCTTTGTGAATATTATTTTATTCTGTAAATTAATCTTTTTTGTATCTTGACTCCAGTCTCTTGCTTCTCAATTCTTTATGCAAATATATCACTTTCAAATTATAATATCAATATTTTTATGGTTAATCTATATTAACTTGCACCAATCCTTTTCGCCTTGACAAGAAAATAGCAAGCTGATAGATTTAAATCGAAATACTTATTAAATAATATCAGTAATCTACATAAAATGAGAATCACGAAATACATGCCACTTTTGTCTTATATTCAAATCGATCGTATCCCTTTTCATATTGTTAATTTTCTTCTCTCATACGGTTATTGCATTGGAAACAATGGACACCGATGAGATTACACCGGGAATGAAAGGTTATGGAAGAACAGTGTTTTCCGGTAATCAAATTGAGACATTTGATGTAGAAATCCTGGGAGTCTTAAAAAACTGGGAAGCAAGAAATGATATGATACTCGTGAAGATGACGGGAGGGCCTTTAGAGAAGACTGGTATTATTGCAGGTATGAGCGGCAGCCCGGTGTATGTTGACAACAAGCTTATAGGAGCCGTGTCTCATGGATGGAGCTTTGCCAAGGACGCAATTGCCGGAGTTACTCCCATAAGTGCTATGATGGATGTCCTTAAAATTGATTCTAAAACAAGAGAGAATACTTATGCAGGAAATAATAGCACGTGGAGCACATCATTAAGTACTCAGGATTCGGATGTTGTTGCCAGATTGAAATCACAGGGATTAATACATGAAAGCGTATTATCCAAAAATACCAATTCACAGCAGCCGTTTACACTTAGTCTTGTACCAATTCAAACACCATTAATTGTCTCTGGATTTGATTATAGAAGCCTGAACAGCGTTAGTCCTCTATTCAACAAACTCGGCAGGTTTTCTTTTCAGAGTAACACGGGCAGTAGCGGTTTATCTGCGGATTTGCACGACTTTCAGCCCGGTTCATCAGTTGCAGTTGAAATAATCAGGGGTGATTTGAGCGCTTCTGCAATCGGGACTGTAACTTATAGAGACGATAACAATATTCTCGCCTTTGGTCATCCAATAATACAAATCGGAGCGACTGACCTGCCAATGGCAATGGCACAGGTTCACACTATACTGGCAAGCCTGTCAGGCTCTGTTAAGATGGCATCACCCGGCGAAATCATAGGAAGGATTACTCAGGACAGGAGATCTGCTATTGCCGGAAGAATTGGAGAATTTACACACATGATACCCTGCCAGACAGAAATACGAGGGTCCCTGAATGTTAAATACAACTTTGAAATAGTTCACGATAAGATTTTAACACCGATCCTTCTACAGATGGCGGTTGAGAGCGCATTACTTGCCACTGAAAAATCTATTGGAGAAAAGTCAGTAAATTTGAAGCTTGATATTGGTATCGCCGGTAGAAAAGAATCCATCAAGATTGAAAACGGGTATTTTGATTCAGGGCCTTCATGGTTTCCCATTTACAATATCATTCAGCCAATTACAACGTTACTTAACAACGAATTCCAAACGACTGAAATAGAATCCATTAAGCTAGTTGCTGACATTTCAGAAGCTAAGAATATTGCTTCTATTCAAAATATTAGAGTTAGTAAAAGATGGGTTACTCCTGGAGAAGAAGTACACTTGAGTATCAGATTAAGGCCAAATACGCGGGATTACGTATCCATACCGGTAGAAATTAAAATCCCGGACGATGTTGTTCGTGGAAGCAGTGTAAGGGTAACTGTATGTGATGCCGTTATCAGCAGGATGATGGAAATGACAAGCGCTCCAGGACATTTTTCACCATCCAGCTTCGAACAATTAATAAATAATATAGAGGACACAGAAAGTAATAATAACATAATCGTAAAAATCAGATTAAACAAAAGAGGCCTGACGTATATGGGTGAAGATTTCCCATCACTTCCAAATTCTTTCTTAAGTATAATGGCCCTGTCAAATCAAAGTGGTATCGCTCCCCTGCAAAGTGAAACAGTTAAGCGAGTTCCAACAGAATGGCTTATCAACGGCAAAAAGACTATTATTTTATTTGTAGATAATAAGAGCTGATTTACAAAGAGATATTCTAATGAAAATATTGAGACCATACTATTTCGTCGTCATCTTGTTGGTACTACCCTACTTCGCAGTAAATACAGATCACACATATGCGGTTACGACCAAAATGTGGACAAGCACTGACCAGACAGAGATTGCAAAGGGGAAACTGCAGAATATATCTGTGCATAGAAATGGAAAATTTACACTATCACCTGAGAAGCGAAGAATTAATGAAATATCGGCTGCATACGTCTGGTGCCTTGTTGCAGATGGTACTGATTCACTATTTGCCGGCACCGGTAATCCCGGCTCTATATTTAAGGTCCGCCACGATGGTACTGTAATAGAATACTATAAAACCCCTGAACTGCACGTCCAGACCCTTGCCATAGATACTGCGGGAAATATTTTTGCCGGTACATTACCTCATGGCAGAATTTACAAGATTGCTTCAGAGGGCAATGGAGAGGTTTTCTGTGAACTTCCTGATCCTTATATATGGGATATGATTGCAGATAAAAAGGGTAATTT
>CAXGMX010000221.1:0-2630 GCA_964010955.1 uncultured bacterium | reverse complement strand
TAAGCCTCAATTGCTTCCTCATGTTTTTCAAGTTTGTCAAGGACGAGACCCTTGTTGTTAAGAGCTGCAACAAAATTTGGATTGGCAGTTACGGCTTTGTCAAATGCGAGTATGGCCTCCTGCAATCTTCCAAGATCTTCTAACGCAAAACCTTTGTAATTCCATACCTCATACGAATTCGGTTTCAGCATTGTTACCCTGTCAAATGCCTTCAGAGCTTCTTCAAGTTCACCGATTCTTATGAATGCGAGTCCTTTGTTCCTCCAGGTTGCATGGGAGTTTGGGTCTATATCGAGGGCTTTACCGAACTCTGCAGCCGCTTCTTTAAATTGTTCAATTCGGACAAAGGCAAGGCCCTTCTTATTCAAAGCCTTATATTTGATCTTGCCCAGTCGGGGAATCTCGTGAGCCTCCTGATCAGAGATAATTTCTATTGTCACATTATAGGCTTTAATCGCCTCATTAATCTCTCCTAAATTCGTAAGCACCTCTCCTTTAGTATTCCAGGCCTGGGGATAGTCGGGTTTGATCTTTATGGCTTTCTCAATTGCAGTAAACGCTTCCGAATACTTTTCGAGCATTGATAACTCAAGGGCTTTGTTTGTTATTGTTTCGTATGAATCCGGTTGCAGCTTGATGGCATGTGTGTATGCCTTTATGGCTTCGTTGTGCCTGTTTACACGGGAGTAGGCAAGTCCCAGGTTTGTCCATGCACCGTATGAGGCGGGATCTATCTCGGAGGCTTTTTTGTAGGCAGTTACTGATTCCTCATATCTATCCAGCTTGTCAAGTGCTAAGCCCATACCGTTCCATGAAGCGTAGGAATTGGGCTTGAGTTCTACGGCCTTCTTAAACGCCTCTGCGGCCTTCCCATTTTCTCCAAGATCGGCCAGTGTAAAACCTTTGTCAGCCCATGCGGCATGCTCTCCCGGTTTTATTTCTATTGCCTTGTCATAGGACTTGACTGCATCCTCATATTTTCTTATACGAACATAGGCATTTCCTTTGTTAATCCATGCTTCATAAAAGTCAGGCTTTATTTCGATTGCTCTGTCATATGCCTCAATTGCCTCCGGTCTTCTTTCTGGTATTCTTGCGAGTGTAAGCCCCTTGTTGTTCCATGCTTCGTGTGAATGTGGCTTTAATTCAATAATCCTGTTATATGTCTCTATCGCTTCTTCATATTTTCCAACATGGTCAAGCACATTTCCCTTTTTATATAGAGCTTCGATATAATATGGTTTGAGACTTAATGCCTTATCGAATGCAGAAACTGATTCTTCAAATCTTGTATTATGATCTAATGCATTACCCTTCACAAACCATGCTTCATGATTATTTGGTTCTATCCTGACTGCCTGATTAAGTGCTGTTACGGCATCATCGTATCTGCCAAGTAAATCAAGGGTTATGCCTTTATTGTACCATCCTTTGAAGGAATCAAATTTTAACTTTATTGCCTCGTCGTATGCTTTAAGTGCTTCGTTATACTTCTTCTTAACAATCAGCCTGTTTCCCTTGACAATCAGCTCGTCATGCTTGGGAATGTCCCCAGCGGTTAAAACAACATTATTGAAGCAGAAAAGTGCAAACAGGATTAAAAATGATGAAAAAGTTCTTTTCAACATAGAGCACCTCACTTTCCTTTCGTTAAGCAATTCATATTGAATAAAATGTAGCGCCTGCCTGCCGGTAGACAGGGAGGTCTTTCCGTCCGAACGTACCTGCTCGGAACGTGCGAGTAGACCTTCAATAAACGTATCTTGTCAACGCGCTTTATCTTCTGTAGCTGGCTGAGCCTTTACAACACTTTCTATATTTCCTTCTTCTAATTTATAAGGAAGGATATATCCACGCCTGGTAACTAGCTTGCCTGTATAAGTGATTTTATCACCTTTCTCTGTTTCCAGAACGGATTCTTCTTTCTCGTTATCGAAGATTAATTCAACATCAGTACCTTTTTTGTGCATTATTCCCATCCTCAGGCCACTGACCCTTCCTTTTCCTCTGGACAGAACCTCTCCTGTCCATCTGACGTTCTTATCATTGTATTCTTCCCACAGCGTATCCTTTTGTGATTCTGTCATTTTGTTTTCCTTGCCAAAGATTTCATCAAGCTCATTGAAGGATAGCTTTATGAATCCATCCGGGGTTTCTATAATTTCTATATCTTCTTTTTCAATAATCTCTGGTGCCATTGATTCTGACATATTAACCTCAGGTTCTTTTATTACTTCATTGTCGACTGAGTCTACCGTTGCTGAGTCGGCATCTGATGTGGTTTTAACAATTTCAGTTATTGCCTTATCACCAATTCTTTCTATGTCAACATCCTCAATAGCGCATAGGAGGTTTCTGCCAAACAGTTCTGCCAGTTTGCCGGTATAAGTTATATTGTCTTCTCTTTTTATTATCTCAACCAGATATTTCTTCTCTTCGTCAAATCTTAACTCAACATTTGTACCGGTTGTATGCCTGATACCGGCCCTGTTCAAATCTTGGATGCCTAAACCCTTGTAATTAACGATACCTTGCCATCTTATGTACTTTCCTCTGTAATCCTCCCATAGTTCCTCTTTTTCTTGTCTTGAGTAATACTACTGTGGTTACCAAAAATCTTGTTCAGGCCA
>CAXGMX010000220.1:0-2689 GCA_964010955.1 uncultured bacterium | reverse complement strand
ACGCCACGTATCATTAAGGGATTAAGGAATTTAGGTATAGAGGAATTAGAAACAGTTTATGGTAAACTCACGAATATCTCAATTCTTTAATTCGTCGATCTTTCAAGGATACTCCGTGGTAGATTTAGTTTTGTTTCCACCTTTGCAAGCAATGTTTTTTCTGTTCTATTAAAATTCGTCTTGAAAAGAACAGCCTCTAACTCTTTCACACCATTCTCACCATCTATATCAAACTCAAAACTATAAACCTTCTTCTCTCCCGGTTTAATTTGGGTATTCATTTCTAAAAACATACTCTCCTGTTTAGACTTAATTATTCCACCTGAATTATCTTTGAGATTGATTAACAAAAGAATTTCTTTATACCCATACTTACCGGTAGGAATAGAGTGATTAACCTTTGAATTTAGAATTTCCACGCTGCCTTTTATCCGGCTATTTCTGTTATTTAATTCAGTAAATGTCAATTCTATGAAATCTTGATTATTCTTTAAGGCATCTGAACTGGAAAATGTGTGTGCCTTTCCTTCCTTCCGCACATGTAATTTCTGCCACGGTTCATTCTGGATCAACTTACGCTTTACGTCAGGCATATGGCAATCCTGGCATGTTTTATCATTGTTTTTCGCCGCGTACGTTAAATACTCTTCGAATGTATCAATATGGCATCTACCGCAGAACTCGCTCTTTTTATACAACTCCTCTTTCTTCTCTATAGGATGTGGAGCGGTTCCTGAATGTGGGCCTGCGAGTGTGCAATCCGCAGTGAGATGACAGCCCTGGCAATCAACACCATCCTTCAGGTTATGTGATCTTGGTACTATTTCGTCATTTGTCGGCTGCAGCAAGTCAACTTCTGCTTTATCAGCAGAACTATTCTTTAATGGTGTAAATACCGTTTCCGGAACATGACACCCCATACAGAACTTAAATTCATAATTGTTTGTAGACACTCTAAACTCTTTACTGATGTAACTCTTCGAATGTGACGACTCTGCCCACTCATTATAAATATCGATGTGGCAATCACCACATTCCTTCGAACCCGGAAACTCCTCCCCTCTCTTAACGAGTTCGGGATGCAAGCTTTCAATTAATCCGCATCCGGACGGTATGACCATAATGGCAATTACAATCACCATACTAAACACGTATGAAAAGGACTTTTTACCCGGATGTGTATGAATCATTGTTATTGAAGATACTTGGTTAAACCCAGCACAAATATCATTAATAGATTAATAATGACGATGGTTAAAAAGATAGGTTTCTTCCATAAACTTCTTTCAGCATTTCTATCCAGAAACGGGACGCTGATAAACGTTACTGCATAGATCGCCAGAATGGCAACGTACCAAACCTTATTATTAATCAAACTGGAAAAGTGATAGAAAGGGAGTAAAAACCACGGGGGCCTGGTTTGAAAGGATGCAAATTCATCTGCTGACTTCTGCAAGGAGTCAGGGAGAAACAATACCCCAAGCATGACAGCACTTATGAAAAGAAATGTTAATATAATATGCCTGAGTATCTCGTTAGGATAAAAAGCCTCCAGTTCTTCTTCACTTCTTCCCTTACTGTAGTCCACCATATAGTCTTATTATACAATTTACAATGGTTCTGAAACACCTGTTCTGCGTATCATTAAGAAATGAAACCCCATTAAAATACACATCATTATCGGTATACAGGCAATATGCAATGCATATACAATAACAAAATTACTGTTTGAAACCATTCCTCCACCATTATAGGCCCCCACAATATGATCAGTCATCATTGCAACTTCACCACTGACAGAACCAACCCCCAAATGTGTCAGGCTATCAGCAGGAAGACAAGTACCGGTATAACATATGACCAACGTTAGAACCAGCAGTAATGCGCCTGATACCCAATGCAATTCCCGTGGATTTTTGTACAGACCCTTAAACAATATCCTGATCATGTGTGACAAATAACGGGACTATCATAAAGTATGGAGTTACGGCATGAACCTTCTGTATCAACCATCCATATGGCGAATGATCTGTTTAACGAAATTTATAAATAATTACAGAAAAAACAATCCACCCCACCCCAAACCACATCTCACCAGTAATATCCCTGTGTATCCTGATGTTTAGATTCCTCAAAAAAACCCTTGCCTTCATATCTCGTAGGTTTATAATCAAGCCACATAGCCATTTCCATATTATTCTAATCATTTAGCGTGGATATATAATATGAGAAAATACTTACTACATGTCTTAATCATATCGTTTGTGTTTCTATATCCTCTGATTCTACATGCAGAAAATGGACGAGGGATTGATATAGTCATTAAGGATAGCAAAGGCAAAGAGGTAGGCATTTATAAAGGCAGCCATGCACTTGTTATCGGTGTGAGTGATTATAAAGCAGGCTGGTCTGATTTAGAAAGCATACCAAATGAAATTGATAAGGTCGAAGATGCCTTGAGTAAACAGGGTTTTAATATAGTAAAGGTGATGAATCCTGATAGTGAGACATTAGAGGATGCGTTTAAGGACTTCATTAACAAATACGGTTATGTGAAACACAACCGCCTTCTATTCTTTTACTCAGGACATGGATATACAAGAAGTGAAGGTAAAAAAGGCTACTTAGTTCCTGTTGATGCACCTGATCCAAATGACGATGATATGGGATTTGTACAGAAGGCAATGAA
>CAXGMX010000219.1:0-2692 GCA_964010955.1 uncultured bacterium | reverse complement strand
GTCCTGTATTGTCTTAGAACAAATGGTTGGTGGTAGAACTTTTTGTACCTAAAATTCCAAGTATGAATATAATGGATTTAGCAAAAGCAATAGCTCCGGAATGTAAACAGAAATAGTTGGTGTTCGTCCTGGTAGAAAAGCTGCAATGAAGTTATGGTAACAAAAGATGATGCAAGAAAGACCTTGAATATAAAGATCATTATGTAGTACAGCCTGATTTTCAATTTTGGGGAAGTCGATTTAAAGGTAATGTGGGAACTCCGCTCCCGGAAGACTTTGAGTATAATTCAGGAACAAATCCATGGTTTCTTACTATTGATCAGATGAGGGAAATGGTAGAGGGCATAGCCGATTTAGGTGCTTAAAGTGCCAAAAACGACCAATATATTGTCCCCGCCTCCGGACGAGCAGGGATTGTTTTGTATGTAAGCACCAAATAACAAATTTCAAATATCAAACAAATTACAATATCCAAACCCAAAAATCTACACAAACAAGTTTGACTCATTTGGGCATTGTGATTTAGAATTTATTTGTTATTTGTGCTCTGTAATTTGGGATTTATTGATCTATTTGGTTCTTGCTTGTTTGAGTTAGGTTTTATAAATCTTGTTTGTGGAGGAGGTAGAAAATGCAAACATATAGTTATGATGTAACAATTAAAGAAGACGGTTGCCTTGATCTTCATACAAAAATACCTGAGATAAAAGGGGAAAAGGTAAGGATAATTGTGGTTGGGCCTTACACAGGTGAAAGAGGTCTTACTACTGAAGAGATTATGAAGATTGTTGATGAGGATTGGGTCGAGTGGTATAGGCCGGAAGAGGACATATATGATGAATACAGAAAATACCTTTCAGAAAGGTAGCATTTACCTATCGGAATTTCCATTCCCAGATTTAAAAAGTTCGAAAATACGTCCTGTTGTTGTTCTTTATGAAGAAGAAAGATTTAATGATGTGACAATTATGGCTATATCATCTATGGCTACAAAAAAGAAAGGATTTCATACTATCTTTCTCTCTTCTGAACATAGGGACTTTATCAAGACAGGTTTAAAAAAAGAATCAGTAATATTACCCTGGAGGGTTACTACAATCAAGAAGAATAGGCTCTTTTATAGATTGGGTTGCTTGACTCAGAGATATATGGATGAATTAGATATAATGCTCTTAAATAAACTAAAGGTAGGATATGAAACTAATAAAAGGGAAAACTATATTTCTTACGGAAGGCAGTCCATAGATGATAGAGATGTTTTCTCCGTTGTGAAGACACTAAGATCTGATTATATAACACAAGGCCCGAAAATTAAAGAGTTCGAAGATGTCATAGCGGCGTACTCTGGTGCTAAGTTTGCTGTTGCTGTATCAAGTGGTACAGCCGCCCTTCATATTGCCTGTCTGGCAGCAGGACTGGGAAAAGACGATACTTTATGGACATCACCTAACACATTCGTTGCTTCAGCAAATTGTGCATTATATTGTGGCGCCAAGCCGGATTTTGTAGATATAAACTCTCTTACATACAATATGGATGTTGATAAACTAGAGGCGAAACTGATTGAGGCCTCTAAAACAGACTCTATTCCCAAAATTGTAATACCAGTTCATTTTGCCGGCCAATCCTGTGAGATGGAGCGAATTTATGATCTGAGTAAAAAATATAATTTCAAGATAATTGAAGATGCTTGTCATGCCCTTGGAGGAAGTTATAAGAATAAAAAAATAAGGTTCATGTGTATTTTCTGATATGGCGGTCTTCAGTTTTCATCCGGTTAAAACACTCACCACCGGTGAGGGAGGCATGATATTGACTAATAATGAAGAATTATACGAGAAATTACTACTTCTTAGAACCCATGGCATTACAAGAGAGTCTAAATTCATGGAAGGGAACTCTGATGGGTCGTGGTATTATCAACAGATAGATCTTGGAATGAACTACAGGATAACTGATATCCAGGCATCACTCGGCATAAGCCAATTAAAACGTATAGATGATTTTGTTTCAAAACGATATGAGTTAGTCCAACAATATAATAAATCACTTTCAAGCCTTCCATTAATCCTTCCGTATCAGCATTCTGACAATTATTCTGCTTATCATCTTTATGTTGTAAGGCTAAAGCTTGATAAAATAGAGAAGACCAGAAAAGAAGTTTTTGAATTTTTACGTGAAAAAGGAATAGGTGTTAATGTCCATTATATTCCTGTACACATTCAGCCATACTATAAAAAACAGGATTTGAATATGGTCAATACCCGGAAGCCGAGAAACATTATGAAGAAACCTTAACAATCCCTTTGTCCCCTTCGATGACAGAAAAGGAACAAAATAGGGTTATTGAATCTCTATACGAATCATTAAAGTGAGGAAACTTATTATAGTTCAAGCCCGTATGACTTCTACCCGATTGCCTGGTAAAGTAATGAAAGTAGTCTGTGGCAAACCTCTTCTGGAGCATCTTATTGATAGGTTAAAAAGAGTAAAATATGCAGATCGGATAGTGATTGCAACCACAGTTAATGAGACGGATGATATAATTGTTGAGCTATGTGAAAAACTTGATATTTCTTATTATAGAGGTTCAGAAGAAGACGTATTAGGACGCTACTATGAAACAGCAGTTGAATACGGAGGAGATATAATCATTCGTATAACTTCTGACTGTCCTGTAATCGATCCTGAA
>CAXGMX010000218.1:0-2699 GCA_964010955.1 uncultured bacterium | reverse complement strand
CTGAAGTTATTAAACATTGGCCAAGGATTACAATGTAGACGGTATAATTGCTTATTCCACTGGGGATGCAGGAGAAACAACGCCGCAATACCTACCATAAAAGCAGAACTGGCGAAGGAAGGATACCCCCTCTTAAATCTTGATGGAGATTGCGTTGATGACACCAACTATATGTCAGGGCAGATCGCCACAAGAACCGAAGGTTTCGTTGAAATGCTGGGCGTCAGGAAATAGCAGACATATCTCGCCACTTAACACAATCTTTTAAGCCTTATTACTGACTCAAAACTGTTTCTGCACACGGAATTAAAGACGCCGAGAAGCTATAGGGAATGGGTTCTTTTGTTGTCTTTAATACTGACACCACTAGTACAATCTCTCTGCAGTCCACTCCCACATCACTCACATCAAAGGTCTCTATCGGTTCATTCAGCACAACATCTTCTACCTCAGGATTGGACAGGTCATCATTGTATATCCGGATGATCTTGACAAGGAAGTCAGCAGGGATGTCACTCTTAAATATTATTCTCAGTTTCTTATCCTTCGCCCGCTCTATGCTGAACTTCAGATAATCTGCTGCGTATCCATTTACTTTTCCGGTTTCATAAACCGGCAATGAAAAGAAATGTTTAATAGTCGGAGTAATGGGAAGTGGTATGGATTTGTATTTAAATTTTTCATCATTAACAGGATTACTGCATACATAGTTAGCAACCAGCCAGTCTCCAAAAACAGTTGAAAAGTTGTCTTCTATATTCATACTTTTAAGCGTATTCTGAAAGCCTTTGATACCATTTTCCTTCTCCCGTACCAGCTTTCCCAGAAACTCTATCCCAAGTTGTTCATAAATATATGTTCCCCACAAAAGGCATGCTCCATAACTAACATTATGATGCCCTTTTGATACTAAGGGCTTGTCCGTATTATTTAGATATCTGGCAACATGTTTCTTGTCTGTGTAGAACCCGCAAATAATCATTGCAACTTCCGACAATGACTCACCAATCCACCCTGCCTCATTACGGTCATACTGCCAGTGTATGAGATGCTGAAACTCATGTGCAATAATTCCAAGGTAATAATCATCCGAAGGATCGTCACAATCTAAATACAATATTTCTGTTCGGTTACTATGCTTCCCCTCAAGCTCATCAAAAAAACGGAATAGCCATCAAAGTGATGGCCGCGATACTCTCCCAATTGTGAAATCAGGAAATATATTCTGTTATCATCGTCTTCATCAGGCGGACAGCCAAAAGTCTCGGTAAGAATCTTATATATCCCTTTGTCTTTGTCAATTGAAGCTTCCGGAGTAGAATGATCAAAAGCATACATTATCTTTTCTATGTCCTGCCGAAAGACATTCACATCCCATACATCATCAGAAACAAAAATATATACATTCTCTCCGATACCACGACAAGTTGCCTGTAATTTGATGTCTTCCGGTGGCATAACTTTAAGATTCCATGTCCAGAATTCTTTTCTGTCTCCAACCTTATAGACAGAAACGTCCTTAAGCTCGTCTTCTGCAAAAAGGCAATTAGACAAAAAGAAAAGGCACGCAAAGGAAGTGAAAAATATCTGTAATTTAATCTTCGGGAGATTCGTTAACATTTTCTTAATTTGTCTATCTGTTTTCAGTAGACATTTCTATACCTTTATTTGCCAGTAAATCCGCTTCTTTGTTTTCTTCTCTGGGGACGTGCTTGATTTCCCATTCAGGCAGCTTTCCAAGAAGACTTTGCACCTCACTATAAAGGGATTTGAGCTGTGTATTTCTAACTCGGTACTCGCCCATAATCTGCTTCACCATGAGTTCACTGTCCGATTTAAACAGTGTATTCTTTGCATTAAATTTTATTGCCAATTTAGCACCAAGAATCAGGGCTTTATATTCTGCAATATTATTAGTTGCCATACCAATATACTCACAGCTCTCCTGCACTACATTTAAATCTTTATCAAATACGGCAACGCCAATACCTGCTTCTCCCGGGTTCCCTTTTGAAGCACCGTCAACATTTACTATTATAAAATCAAAATGTTTATCAATAGTTGAAGCACCCTTTCCTGCTTTACAAGAAATGGACAAATCATCATTCTTTACATATTCTTTAAGTTTCTGAAGGAGTTCATCTATTCTCTTCTTTGTTATTGCTTTATTCTGATTCTTCAACTTCTTCATATCGATATTCTTGTGTATCAGAGTTAATATCTCATGGTCAGAAATACTATCTTTCTTCATCATTCACCTGCAATCCTTTTTGGTTATTAATTGGTTTTGATTTAACAAAAAGAATCATTTAACATAATTACTATGACGGTAATTATTTACGATGATATTTATTTAAAGCACGATACAGGGCCCGATCACCCTGAAAACTCCGCAAGGATAATAAATACGATTGAACACCTCCGTTCAGCAAACTGCTGGCAGAAATTGGATATTAAGAAACCGAGAGCTGCCACCGAAGACAGAAGTATCTGACTATTCATAGCACAAGTCAAATAGTTACAAATTGCTGAAATCGCAAGTTCAGGGGGAGGATACTTAGACCCCGATACAGTATAGTATCCTCGACTCATACGAAGCCGCATTAAATGACCGCGGTGCACCCCTCACTGCCATCGATTTAATAATAGGAATAAAAAGGTAGACAACGCATTCTGTTTAGTACGTCCTCCGGGACATC
>CAXGMX010000217.1:0-2702 GCA_964010955.1 uncultured bacterium | reverse complement strand
TGCGGTCTGGGCCAGGGAGTTGCGAGTGACTAATATCAAATAACTAATTACAAACTTAAGCAGATGAAGATTTCTATCTCTTCACGGAAAAATGGTTAAAGGCTTCGCAATCCTGCTCTTAATCTCGCTGATTGCGACAGGATGTTTTTCGCGTAATTATGTTAAACGAAAAACTACCGGAGAAGAACCTTCTTTCAAACGAAAAAGGAGTTGCAGAACACGGCAGAAAAAACCATAGACAGAATTTACCAGATTGATCCGGGAGGTAAAGAGTTTGAGATCTCGGATAAGTATTATACCGATCCGCCCAGGAGAATCGCAATACTACCATTTGATAATCTGGTGGGTGGTAATTATATCCTGAACTCCGTCCCTCTCCCCAGGTTCAGCGATAAAGAAGAGGACAGTTGGAACTGGACTTATGCAAACAGGCTGAGAAGGTTTTTCTTCGGCCATTTTGCCGCCAGAGAATTTGTAGATATAGAGTTAATGTACGTTGATAAGATGCTGGAGGCACTCGGGATTTTAACACCCAATGACTTATATAAGGTGCCGGCCCAGGAACTTGGCAGGATACTCGACGCAGATGCACTGATTTATGGCCAGGTAACAGAATACAAAAACTCCTATTACACGCTTTTTGCCCAAATCCAGATTGGCTTACATGTCAAATGTGTTTCCACGGAAGATGGCACTATTATTTTTGAAGGTGAGCACATAAGGCATGATAATGATATCCGTGTGGCAACAAATCCCTTTGATTTTGTAATCGCATCGTTCCAGAACTACATGAGTCTGAGAGACGTTTATGCAGCAAGGGCAAGTGAGGAGGTTGTCCGTGAGCTGGTTATAAGAATCCCTATTGTTAAATCATTTATTGAAGAGGAAGACCAGCGTATTAAAGATAGAATCAACACTAAGCTATCTTATCTGCCAACTCTTAATACTGCGACACCTGACAAAGATAAAGGCGACAATACGTCCTCTCTCTCTGTTCAGGACAAAACAGAAACAGTTGCAGAACCTTCGGTAAAAGAGGATGATCAGATTATTGAATACGGAACTAAGGCTAAACTAAAATCTGAATTGTGATCAGTGGGTAATTAGTCATTGGTCATTTGATACAAGAAGCAAGAATCAAGATACCCACCTTTCGCTTTTTCTACCTAATATTTTTAGTTTTTCTTTTGTCGCTCTTTGTGGTGAATCATTTCTCTTTTACAGGCTTCCCCGAAAATATTTTATCATGAAGAAATACCGCACCAATCCCACCGGACACAGGCCCAAGCCACCAGACAAAATGATAGTCGAAATGACCGGATGCCACTGCAGGGCCGAAAACACGTGCAGGATTCAGCGCACCACCGCTTATTGAAGAAGCAACCAGCGCACCAAACAAATATACCAGGCCAATAGCAACACCGGCAAGTACCCCCGGCGTCCTCCTGCTGCCAAGGGCAGTCGCAAATATTGTAAACACAAAGAGGAAGGTCATAACAGCTTCTAAAAGCAGGGCCCTCCAGAATTCAACACTCTTCCCTAAGGCACATGTACCTAAATGAACGGTACTGACTGCATCCGGAAATAGTATCCTCAGGAAGAATCCCGCAATTACAGCACCCAGCAATTGAGATACTATGTAAAAGGCTGCTGTGCCGGCACCCATCCTCCCGGTAACAAGAAAAGATATCGTTACTGCCGGATTTATGTGAGAGCCTGAAATATAACTTGTAGCGTATACAACGGCAACAACCACAATACCAAATACTACTATAGCCAACGCATAGCCTGCTCCCTGTCCGCCGGCCATCTTCAGGGAATAACTGGCGCATACTGCACCCGCTCCAATAAAGACCAGCAGAAGTGTTCCCAACAATTCAGCTATGTATTTTTTGTAATTATCCATATATAGATTAATATGATTGAAGGATTAAAGTGAGCTAAAGTGACTAAAGTTAGGGAACATGTTAACGGAAGGGGTCAAATCTTTCTGCTTTTTTCTCTGGGTTCTCTGCGAACTCCTTGTCCTCGGCACCTTTTGTCCAGGGAGCGTTAAAAAGTCATTATTGACCTTAGCGTCAATTCGTGAAATTCGTGTCTTTTGTCCGGGGGAGTCTGTGACAAGGTTGGTGTTTATTTTAAACCAATCAAACGCCTTCAAGGATGTGCCCTAGCTTCTCTTTCTTTGTGCGCAAATATTGCTCATTCTCTTCTTGAGGTGAGATAACGATGGGAACGCGTTCTACTATTTCCAAACCATAACCGGCCAGAGCAGCAAACTTCTTTGGATTGTTTGATAAGAGTCTCATCTTCGATATTCCTAAATCTCTGAGTATCTGTGCCCCTATTCCGTAGTCACGTTTATCCGCACCGAGACCCAGTTTCTTGTTTGCTTCAACTGTATCCAGACCGCCCTCCTGCAATGCATATGCATGCAGTTTGTTTTCAAGCCCGATCCCTCTGCCTTCCTGCCGCATGTAAAGCAAAACTCCCTTTCCCTCTTTCTGAATCATCTTTAACGCACTATGAAGCTGTTCTCCACAATCACATCTCAAAGAGCCAAAGATATCACCCGTTAAACATTCGTCATGTACGCGTAATTAAACGGTTCTGTCTGGATCGGGGCGGATGTATTATCCATGCTTCCAATATTTCCAAGCATAAGACCAGTGCAGGTATTCATCAATAAACGAACGGTAAAG